>CAYYGQ010000253.1:0-2815 GCA_964471485.1 uncultured Sandaracinobacter sp.
CGCCGACTGGACCAATGCCGCGCGCGGCTTCATGTTCGCCATCGGCTGCGTCCAGTCGCTCAGTTGCAACACCAACCGCTGCCCCACCGGGGTGGCGACGCAGGACGCGCTGCGGCAACGGGCGCTGGTGGTGCCCGACAAGGCGGAGCGCGTGTACCGCTTTCACCGCAACACCATGCATGCGCTGGCCGAAATGCTGGCCGCCGCCGGCATCCGCCGCCCGCACGATCTGGCGCCCCACCATCTCGCCCGCCGGGTCAGCGAAACGGAGATCCGGCTGTTCTCGCAGATGCACGTCTTTCTTGAGCCGGGCGAACTGCTGTCGGACGACCACGACCACGACTTCTACCGCTTTGCCTGGAAAACGGCCGATGCGGCCAGCTTCAAGCGTGTGCCCCATCTTGCCCACACGCCAAAAACGGCGGGCCGAACAATCGCTCCATAGCGCGCGGGCAAGCCGACGCCTGCCCGCTGCCGGAGGCGGCGCAATGGAATGGCGGGCCGGCGGGCCGCGTCACGATGTCGCTGCATGAGGTCGCCACATGATGTCGCCATGATGTCGCTGCGGCCCGGATCGCCGTTTTTTTTCGGGATTTCGCCTTCGGTCTTCATTGTCTCCGCAAAATCCCGGTCTTATGCCGAAGCGATGAATGCTGAAGGCCGGAGACTCGATATCGCCACCACCGCCGTGCTTGTCTTCGCTTCCGCCAAGACCGCCGAACATCTCGTCGCCGGCATTCCGGCCGCCGCGCGCGCGGCGCGCGAAGTCGGGCTTGTGGACGGCCCCACGCGATGCGTTTTCGCCGTTGCCGGCGGCTGGACGCCCAGCGCCCGCTGCCTGTCCGAGCTGAGGCGCCTGACGCCGCAGTTGAGCTGGACCGTCGCCGACCCTCCGAACGCCAGCGGGGACACCCTCTATCTGCGCGGCGCGGCGCTGCCGCCGGCCGCTGCGATCGCCAGCCGCGCCGACCATCCGGCGACCGTCGGCGGCGCCGACCATCCGGCGATCGTCGGCGGCGTGGCGGAAACGGCGGGGTGGCGCCACGCCGAGAGCGCCGACCTGGCGGAACTCGACCGCGCCGGCCGCGCCATCGTCGCCGCCACCGGAAAGCCCGGCGACGGCATCGTCTCGCGCCACATCAACCGCCCGATCTCGCACGCCATCAGCCGCCTGCTGCTGCGCCTGCCCGGCGTCGAGCCTGTCCACGCCACGCTGGGCACGCTTGCGCTCGGCCTCGCCATGGCGGCGGCGCTGTTCCTCGGCGGCGACACCGGACTGCTCTGGGGCGCGCTGCTGTTTCAGGCGGCGTCGATCTTCGATGGCGTCGACGGCGAGATCGCCCGTGCGACGTTTCGCGCCTCCGACACCGGCGCCCGACTCGACAGCCTCACCGACATGGCGACGAATCTGGCCTTTGTCGCCGGAGTCACCGTCAACCTCGGCCAGCAGGGGCACCGGCTTGCCGCGGCGGCCAGCGTTGCAAGCTTTCTGATGCTGGCGACCGGGTTGCTGCTGATCGGCTTGCGCACCAGTGCCATGGGCGGGCCTTTTACCTTCGATCTCATCAAACATCATGTCCGCCGCCGGGATACGCGGCTGACGCGCTGGCTGACCTTTCTGACCATGCGCGATTTCATCGCGCTGGCCTGCGCGGTGCTGATTCTGGCCGGGCTTGGACCGCACACGCTCGTCGGCCTCGCGCTCGGCGTCGCGGTCTGGCTGGCGGTTACGCTGGCCGTGCTGTTCCGCACGAGAACAGAACGCCCGACGCAGTCAACTTCGCCCTGAAAGCCGCCCTGAAAGCCACCCTGAAAGCCGCGACAACCGGAAAGCCGGGCGCTTCCCGGTCGTCGCGGCGGAACCGTCCGGCAAGGCTCAGTTCAGCGACGCCAGCTTCACATTACCCATGCCAAGCGCCTGCGCGGTGTCGTACATCGCCTGGTTCAGGATCTTGTGCACGTTCAGATCCATTTCGGCGCCATGCTCGGCCTCGATGTCGCCCATCACCTGGTTGTGGAGATCGTGCGACAGCGCCTTGTCGAACAGATAACCGGACCAGAAGGTGCCGTCCTCGACGGTGCCGGCTTCGATCAGCGCCTTCGCCAGCGGAATGCCTTCAAGGGCCGCCGGCTCCGGCAGGGCGATCCCGGCTTCGGTCGCGCGTTTCAGCGCATCCTTCACCGCATAATCCATGCCGTCGATGAAATTCTGCACCGCGGCCTCGCCATATTTGGCGTTCAGCGCCGCCACTTCATTGTTGACGGCTTCCTGCCCCAGCATCGACACCAGCGCCGCCGCGAACGAGAAATTCTCGGCGCCGCCGCCGGCCTTCACCAGCGCCGCGGTCACATCGAGCGCCGGCTCGCCGGTATAGACCGGGCCGCCGAACCAGTTCATGCCGGCGGCGGTGTTTTCGGAAATCATCGCCGTGTTGTCGCCGCTGGCCATGTCCGCGTCTTCGGCCATCACCTGGTCCTGGTCGGCCGGCGTCGCCGGCTTCTCGCCGCAAGCCGTTGCCGCCAGCAGCAGGCCGAGGCTTGCGGCCATCAACAGTTTCGGTCCGTACATCCTCATGATCTTTTCCGCCTTTCCATGCGTTTTTACGGGCAATCCCTGCCCGATGGCGCCAAAGGGCGTCGGCGGCAATATAGGAACGGACGAACCATCTTCATAGGGGGCATGAAGGGAGATGGGGCGGACTATCCGAAATCATTCAGGAAAAAAATATAGGCAAGTCATAATTATTTTAGTAGATATCAATATATTATTGAATGTTCAAGTATTTGACATCTTACTCAAGGAATAATAAAAGAA
>CAYYGQ010000254.1:0-2761 GCA_964471485.1 uncultured Sandaracinobacter sp.
ATGAAATCCCTGGCGACGGGGAGGGCGACATCGGCTTCGAGGAGCGCGACGCGCACCTCGCGCATGGCGGCGCGCACTTCGAGTTCGTTGAGGGCGCCGCGACCGCGCAGCTTGTCGAAGACGCCGGCGAGGCGTTCGGACAGGCTTTCGAACATCAGCTCTTCCTCATCCAGCGGCCCCTGCTCATCCAGCGGCCCTTAAATTCCGTGCCCGCGAAATTCCGTTCCCGCGCACGGCTTTTCGCACCAACGACCTTTCGCGCCGGCGTGCGAACCCTCGCTGGCCGGCGTGTATCCGTGGACACTCGAAATACGTGTGAAATACGTGAATTTCGGGCGTTGTACCGCGCCAGCGCCTAGCGGGGCAGCGCCCCGGAGTCAATCGAAGAGAAAGGGTGGCGGAGAGAAAGGGTGGAAGGCGGCCAAGCCGCCTTCCACCCCGATTTCCCCGGACTTCCCCGGACTTCCCCGGACTTCCCCGGACTTCCCCGGACTTCCCCGTCAGGCGCTGACCGACACCGTGCCGCGGCGGCGGCGGAGCGAGGCGCCGACGAGGCCGGGCTTTGCTGCCACATGCGCTTCCACTTCAGGCGCCCGTAGCGCAGCTGGATAGGGCAGCAGACTACGAATCTGGGGGGCGGACGTTCGATCGTTCCGGGCGCGCCATTCCGGTACAACAGTATGAACGCCGGGCCGCGTCGAAACGGACCGGGCTGCATCGAAATATGCAGCGGCCGCATGTTTGAAACGACCGCTCCGCGCGGTAGCATTTCCCCGCGCCGCGCGCTTGCCGCCTCCCCCCCGATCTCTTGGCCGGGAAGGGGCGGCGCGCGTGGCAACGAAAGGGAAGAGCGATGGCCGGCAGAAGCTATGGGGAATGGGCGGTGGGCGACCGCATCGAGCATGCGATCCGCCGCACCGTCACCGAAACCGACAATCTGCTGTTCACGGCCATGACCCACAATCCGCAGCCGCTCCACCTCGATGCGGAAGCGGCGGCGGCAAGCGAATTTGGCCGCATCCTGGTGAACGGCACCTTCACCTTCGCGCTGATGGTCGGCCTTTCCGTCGGCGACACCACGCTCGGCACGCTGGTGGCCAACCTAGGTTACGACAAGGTGGCGATGCCGAAGCCGGTGTTCCTTGGCGACACGCTGCGCGCCAGCAGCGAAGTGGTGGAATTGCGCCCCAGCCGGTCGCGGCCGGGTTGTGGTATCGTCACCTTCCGCCACCAGCTGCTGAACCAGCGCGACGAGCTGGTCTGCCAGTGCCTGCGGACGGCGCTGCTGCGGCGGGCGGCATGAGGCTGCGCTCGCTGTTGTTCGTGCCCGGCGACCGGCCGGAGCGCTTCGGGAAAGCAATGGCGAGCGGCGCCGACGCCGTGATCTTCGACCTGGAGGATTCGGTGGCGCCGGCGGCGAAGGCGGCGGCCGCCGCCGCCGTGGCCGCCTGCCTTGCCCGCCCGGCCGGGGTGGTGCGGGCGGTGCGGATCAATCCGCTCGATTCCGGCCGCGCCGAGGCCGACCTTGCCGTCGCCGCCGGTGCCGATCTCGTGGTGCTGCCGAAGGCGGAAGGGGCGGCGTCGATCGCGGCGCTGCTGCGGCTTTGCCCGGCCGCGCCGCCGATCCTGCCGATCGCGACGGAAACGCCGGCGGCCATCTTCGCCCTCGGCCGCTATGCCGAAGTGGCGGTCAGGCTCGGCGGCCTCAGCTGGGGGGCGGAGGATCTGCCGGCGGCGATCGGCGCCGAAACCAGCCGCACCATGGACGGCCGCTATACGCCGCCTTACGAGCTGGCGCGCTCGCTGCTGCTGTTCGCGGCCCATGCGGCCGGCGTTGCGGCGATCGAAACCGTCTACCCCGAGCTGCGCGATCTCGACGGCCTGGCCGCCTATGCGGCGCGCGGCGCGCGGGACGGCTTCACCGGCATGCTGGCGCTGCATCCGGCGCAGGTGGCCCCCATCAACGCCGCCTTCACGCCGTCGGCGGCAGCGGTGGCGCGGGCGCGGGCGGTGGTCGATGCCTTTGCCGCCCAGCCCGGCGCCGGTGTGCTGCGGCTCGACGGCCGCATGGTCGACCGGCCGCACCTGCTGCTGGCGCGGAAACTGCTCGAACGGGCCGGCGAAGCATAGCCGCCGTCCCGGCAGCGCCGCCTTCAGAACGAGAAGCGCGCGCCGAGGCGGTAGGAGCGGCCCAGCAGATCGTAGAGCGAGTTGTTCACCGCCCGCACCAGATAGGGGTTGATGCCGTTCACCGGCACCACCGCCGGATCGACGTTGAACAGATTGTTGATCTTGCCGAACAGTTCGACCTTGGGCAGCAGCTTGAAGGTGAGGCCGAGGTCGACATAGGTGGCGCCGTCGATGTGGTTGTTGTTGATGGTCGGGTTGTTGAAGGTCGGCACCGGGCAGGAAGTGGTGCACTCGATGTAATTGTTGGCGAGGACCCCGGGGCTGAGATAGCGCTCGATGACCGTCAGGCTGAATTTGTCGGTGCTGTAGGACTGGGTGGCATAGACGCGCCACTTGGGGTGGGTGCTGGCGTTCACCCCGGCCAATTCCACGGGAATGGTGCCGGGGAGGCCGGAACTGCTGGTGTAGGCGAGCACGCGGGTGGCGAGGGCGCGCAGCGTCAGATTGCCGTCCGATGTGCCGAACAGCGCCGGCACGGGGGTGCGGTAGGAAGCCTCGATGTCCAGCCCCTTGGTGAGGGCGGAGGCGAGGTTGATCGGCGTCAGGCGGATTTCCGTGGCCCGGCCGCTGC
>CAYYGQ010000255.1:0-2719 GCA_964471485.1 uncultured Sandaracinobacter sp.
GCCATCTGCTTGCCCGGAAGGGCGTCGAGGGTGAAGCGCGCGCTGACTTCGGAGACGCGGCCGGCGCCCTTGGCGATCACCGCCAGATTGACGATCATCAGAATGGCGAAGACGATCATGCCGACGATGAAATTGCCGCCGATCAGCACCTTGCCGAAGGCTTCGATGACATGGCCGGCGGCGGAACTGCCTTCGTGGCCGTGCACCAGCACCACGCGGGTGGAGGCAACGTTCAGCGACAGCCGGAACAGGGTGGCGAACAGCAGCACCGTTGGAAAGGCGGAGAAATCCAGCGGCTTGCCGGCGTGCAGCACCACCATCAGCATCACCAGCGACAGCAGGATGTTGGAGACGAAAAAAACATCGAGCAGCAGGGCCGGAACCGGCACCACCATCAGCAGCACCACCATCAGGATGGCGATGGGCAGGAGCGCGACCGGGATCCAGTGCCGGGGATCGAGCCGGGCCAGCGAAGAAGCGGGGAAGGCCACCCTCAGCCGCCCATTTCGGCCAGCAGCAGATAGGCGAGGCGGGCGGCGTCTCGCGGGGGCATCGCCGGCGCGGCGGGCGCTTCCGCCCCGGCTGGCCGGGTGGCCGGCAGAGTGGGCGCCAGGGCGGCTGACAGGGTGGCCGGCTGGGTGGCGCGTGCGGACGCCGGCGCACGCGCGGCGCCGCCGCCACCCAGTTTCGCGGCGATCAGCCCATGGATGTCCGCCAGGCTGCGCGGCGTGCCGCCGGCGTAGAAGATGGAGCGGTTGGCTTTCGCCGCCGCCGGGAACAGGGCGGCGCCATAGGCTTCCGGCGTTTGTTCGAGCGCGCCGAGGAAACGGCTGGCGCCGGCCGCGCCGAGAAAATGCGCGAAATAGAGATCAACCCCGTCGACGGCGCGGCCGAGCGAGGCTTCGAGCGTGGCGGCATTGTCCTTCATATGTTCGGCCGCCATCAGGCTGGCGACGTTCGGGTCGTTCCTGAGCGCCAGCGCCTGCGCGCGCGGAAGCTGGGGGATGCCGTTCCGGGCGCCGTGCCGGCCCAGCACCTGCAACCAGGTGGAGTCGACGAACTGGAACAGGCCGCTGGCCGAGGAGGTGGCGGCCCTGGCATCGGCGCGGAAGCCGGATTCGACCCGCGCCATCTGCATCAGCGCGCCGAAATCGGCGCCGGTGCGCCCGGCCGCCGAACGAAGCGCCGGCAGCACCGCCGCCGCGGCGCGGGAAAGCCCGGCCGGCAGCGCGGCGAGCGCAGTTGCGGGATCGAGCAGGCCACGGGTCGACATGCCTTACCAATAGCAACCTTAGGCCGGCAATCGCGGCGAGACCCGGCCATTGCGGACCTAATCCTCTGGTGAGGCCGGAAGCGGGAAGCGGGGCGAGGGGGCTTGACGATGGCCGGGCGAGCGGCGACTTAGGGACCATGGATCGTGATCAGTTCCGCATGGACCCCGCCGGCATGCTTGCCTCCGCCCTTGGCCGCCATTCCCCGCAACTGTCGGGGGGGCTGGTGCCGATCGTCATCGAACAGTCGAGCAGGGGCGAGCGCTCGTTCGACATCTTCTCGCGGCTGCTGCGCGAGCGCATCATCTTCGTGAACGGCCCGATCGAGGACAACATGGCCTCGGTGGTGGTGGCGCAACTGCTGTTTCTGGAATCGGAAAACCCCAAAAAAGACATTTTCATGTATATCAATTCGCCGGGGGGCGTCATCACCGCCGGCATGGCGATCTACGACACGATGCAGTATATCCGCCCCAAGGTCGGCACGCTCTGCATCGGCCAGGCGGCGTCGATGGGTTCGTTCCTGCTGGCCGCCGGCGAGCCGGGGATGCGGATCGCCCTCGCCAATGCGCGCATCATGGTGCACCAGCCCTCGGGCGGCGCCCAGGGGCAGGCGACCGACATCGAAATCCAGGCGCGGGAAATCATCCGCATCCGCGCCCACATGAACAGCCTCTATGCGAAATATACCGGCAAGCCGGTCGAGGAAATCGAGCAGGCGGTCGAGCGCGACAAGTTCATGTCGGCCGAAGAAGCCAGGGGGTTCGGCCTGGTGGACGAAGTGATGGACAAGCGCCCGGCGCCGGCCGACGACGAGCCGAAGGCGGCCTGACCCTGCGGCCGGAAAGGAAGCAGCCGGAAAGGAAGCGGGCGGAAAATTCCGGCCTGCGGCCTTTCGCGCCGGGCTTTTCTATGCCAGACCCTTGCGACACGGCCCATGCGCGCTAACATTGTCGGTAGTGCCACAGCAACGGGCACGAAAGTGAGATCATGACCAAGGCGACCAACGGCGACAGCAAAAGCACCTTCTACTGCTCGTTCTGCGGCAAGAGCCAGCACGAGGTGAAAAAGCTGATTGCAGGCCCGACCGTCTTCATCTGCGACGAGTGCGTCGAGCTTTGCAACGACATCATCCGCGAGGAAACCAAGAATTCGCTGGTGAAGGCGAAGGACGGCGTGCCCACCCCGCGCGAGATCATGAAGGTGCTGGATGATTATGTGATCGGCCAGAGCCACGCCAAGCGTGTGCTGTCGGTGGCCGTCCACAACCATTACAAGCGGCTGGCGCACGGCGCCAAGGGTGCCGAGATCGAGCTGGCGAAATCCAACATCCTCTTGGTCGGGCCGACCGGGTGCGGCAAGACGCTGCTGGCGCAGACGCTGGCGCGAATCCTCGACGTGCCCTTCACCATGGCCGACGCCACGACGCTGACCGAGGCCGGCTATGT
>CAYYGQ010000256.1:0-2710 GCA_964471485.1 uncultured Sandaracinobacter sp.
TCCAGCGCGCCTCCTGCTTCACCGCATCCCAGGCGATGAGGCTGGCGCTGGCGGCGCCGCGCCTGGCCTTCCGCGCGTCGGGATCCGGCGGCAGCAGCGGCACCCCGGCTTCGAAGGCGAAGCCGCTGTTCCGTCTGGAGGCGGGGTCCGGCTCGTGCAGCGGCGCATAGATGTGCGGGATTTCCCGCGCCGGAATATAGGCAAGGCCGAGATTCGGGTTGAAGGCCATCGGCATCCAGCCACGGGCGCCAGACGCGCCCGGCAGCAGCAGGGCGGCGCCTCCGGGCTGCGGCCGGGCGCCGGGCGCCTCTACGGGCCGGCCCTCGGGATCGAGCCCGGTGGTCCAGCTCTGTCCGACGAACCCCTTGCCGGAAACATATTGGCCGGTGGCCGCATCCAGCACATAGAAAAAGCCGTTTCCAGCGGCGTGCAGCACCACCCGGCGGCTGGCGCCCTCTTCGCCCAGCGGCAGATCGGCAAGGACGATCGACTGCGCCGCCCCATAGCCCCAGTTGTCGCGCGGCGTTTCCTGATAATGCCAGCGGTATTTGCCGGTGTCGGCGTCGACCGCGACCAGCGACGACAGAAACAGATTGTCGCCGTCGCCGTTGGGGTCGCGAAGCGCCGCGTTCCACGGCGAGCCACCCCCCACGCCGAAAATCACCTGGTCGTTTTCCACGTCGTACACGATCGAATCCCAGACGGCGCCGCCGCCGCCGTCGGTTTTCCAGGCGCCGCTGTTGCCCCAGGTGGCGTTGGCGACCCCGGTCAGGGCGTCGTCCGACGCGGCGCCATCCAGGCGCTTGTTGGGGTTCGGCACGGTGTAGAAGCGCCACAGCAGCTTTCCGGTGGCGATGGCATAGGCGCTGACATAGCCGCGCACGCCGAAGTCGCCGCCGCTATTGCCGATCAGCACCATGTTCTTCACCACGCGCGGCGCGCCGGTAATGGTGTAGGGCTTCTTCGTGTCGGTGGTCTGCGTCGACCACAGTTTCCGCCCCGTCGCGGCGTCGATCGCTTCCAGCCGGCCGTCGAGCACGGCCAGGAACAGCACGCCGTCCTTCCAGGCGACGCCGCGGTTCACCACGTCGCAGCAGGCATCGGCGCCAAGCGCACGGTCGACCGCCGGATCGTAAACCCAGCGCGCCTCTCCGGTTGCGGCGTCGATGGCGTGCAGCACCGACCAGGGCGCCGTCACATACATGGCGCCATCGTGGACGAGCGGTGTCGACTCGACCCCGCGGTCCGAGCCGAGATCGTAGGTCCAGGCGATTCCAAGCCGCGCCACATTGGCCGGCGTGACGCTTTCCAGCAGCGAATAGCGCTGCTCGTCGTAGCTGCCGCCATGGGTAAGCCAGACGCGTTCGCCCGAACCGGCCTCGGCGAACACATGGCTTCCGCTCGCCCGCGCGTCGGTGGCCGCCGGATCGTCGGCGACCGCCTGCCGGCCACAGCCGGAAAGCAGCAACGACCCCAGGACAGAAGCAAGGATCACGGCGCGGCTGTGGCCCCGGCTTCGGAATGGCATCGGCGATCTTCTCCTGCAATGCCGGCCGGCGGCTGGCGGAAAACCAGGCCGCCGCCCCTCCCGGCGCCCGACATTGAACTTTCCGCAACGGAAATTGCAAGCCCGTTCAAGGCATCTGAGGGCATCTGAGGGCATCAACGCCGGCCGCGCGCCCTCAACAACGCCACGAACACCGCCACGGCGGCGGCAATCCGGCGAAATTTCCTTTGTTCCGGCGGTCGGCGCTGCTAGCCGGCATCATCGTGCAGAACGCCTCGCCCTTCGATTACCAGCCGTTCCGCGCCTTCTTCGTCGCCAAGCTCGGCTCGACGCTGGCGCAGGTGATGATGGTGGTGGTGATCGGCTGGCAGGTCTACGATATCGCCCGCCTCTCCATGCCGATCCGCGAGGCGGCCTTTCTGCTCGGCTTCATCGGCCTTGCCCAGTTTCTGCCGCTGTTCCTGCTCACGCCCATCGTCGGAGTCGTTGCCGACCGGCTGGATCGGCGCATCATCGCCCGCATTGCCGTCGCGGTCGAACTGCTGTGCGCGCTGTCGCTCGCCGCCTATTCGGCCGGCGACAGCGCTGCGCTCTGGCCGCTGTTCGCCGTCGCCATCCTGTTCGGCGTCACCCGTGCCTTCGCCTCGCCCGCCCTGTCCGCCCTCGCCCCCAATCTGGTGCCGCTGCCGGTGCTGCCGACGGCCATCGCCTGGAACTCGATCGGCTGGCAGGCCGGCGCCGTGATCGGCCCGGTGGCGGGCGGCCTCTCCTATGATCTCGGACCGCCCGTTCCCTATGCGCTTGCCGCCGTTCTGCTGCTGCTGTCGTTCTTTTCCCTGTTCCGCATCCCGCCGGTAAGGCTGCCGGTCTCCAGCGGCGCCAGCGGCCTTGCCGCCGTCCGCGAAGGGCTTTCCTATGTGCGCGAGAATCGCATCGTCCTCGGCGCCATCTCGCTCGACATGTTCGCGGTGATTCTGGCCGGCACCAACGCCATGCTGCCCATCTATGTGCGCGACATCCTCCACGTCGGCCCCGCCGAACTCGGCTGGCTCCGGGGCGCGCCGGCCATCGGCGCCGGGCTGATCGCCTTCTGGCTGACGCGCCACCCGCTCGGGAACCGCGTCGGCCAGAAAATGTTCGTCGCCGTCGGCATCTTCTCGGTCGCCACCATGGCGTTCGGCTTTTCCACCAATCTCTGGCTGT
>CAYYGQ010000257.1:0-2695 GCA_964471485.1 uncultured Sandaracinobacter sp.
GTGTCGTTCCGCTTCGACAGCGTCGGCGGCCGCCGCTTCGGCAAGGCGACGCAGGAAAATGTCGGCAAGCCATTCGCCATCATCCTCGACGGCCAGGTGATTTCAGCGCCCCGGATCAACGAGCCGATCCTTGGCGGCTCGGGCATCATCAGCGGCAATTTCACCACGCAAAGCGCCAACGAACTGGCGGTGCTGCTTCGCTCCGGCAAGCTGCCCGTGGCGCTGAAAGTGATCGAGGAACGCACCGTCGGCCCCGACCTCGGCGCCGATTCGATCCGCGCCGGCGCCATCGCCTCCATCCTCTCCACCGTCCTCGTCGCCGTCTTCATGATTCTGGTCTATGGCCGCTTCGGCGCCTATTCGGTGGTGGCGCTGCTGGCGAACGCGGTGATGATCCTCGGCATCCTCACCTTTCTGGGCGCAACGCTGACCCTGCCCGGAATCGCCGGCTTCGTCCTCACCATCGGCGCCGCCGTCGACGCCAATGTGCTCATCAACGAGCATGTGCGGGAGGAATTGCGAAAAGGCCGCGGCGTCGTCGCCTCGGTCGAGACCGGCTATGCCGAGGCGTCGCGCACCATCTTCGACGCCAATCTCACCAACGCCATCGCCGCCGTCGTCATGTTCTGGCTCGGCTCGGGGCCGTTGAAGGGCTTCGGCATCGTGCTGACCATCGGCATCATCACGTCGGTGTTCACCGCCGTCACCGTCACCCGCCTGATGACGGCGCAGTGGCTCAGGCGGGCGCGCCCGCAAACGCTGACGATCTGAGGGAGCCGGACATGCGTCTCATC
The DNA here is from genome assembly GCA_964471485.1 of uncultured Sandaracinobacter sp. Taxonomy (GTDB): domain Bacteria; phylum Pseudomonadota; class Alphaproteobacteria; order Sphingomonadales; family Sphingomonadaceae; genus Sandaracinobacteroides. The sequence goes on from CAYYGQ010000257.1 coordinate 795, forward strand.
AAGCTGGTTCCCGACAACACCAACATTCCGTTTCTGGAATGGCGGAACGTCGCCATCGTCATTTCGGTGCTGCTGATCGTCGCCTCGATCGTGCTGACCGCCGTTCGCGGCCTCAATTTCGGAGTCGATTTCGAAGGCGGCATCATGATGGAGGTGCGCTTCGAGCAGCCGGTCGAGCTGGACCGGCTGCGGACGGTGGTCAATTCCGCCGGCGCCGGCGCCGCCAGCCTGCAAACCTTCGGCGACCCGCGCGTCGTCTCCATCCGCCTGCCGGCGCCCGAAGGCGACGAAGTGGCGGTGCAGCGGGTGATCGACCATGTGCAGGAGGTGGTGAAAGCCGCCAGCGCCGACGCCGACTTCCGCCGCATCGACAACGTGTCGGGGAAGGTGTCGGGCGAGCTGGAACGCCAGGGGGCGATCGCCATGCTGGTCGCCATGCTGGCGATTTCCGTCTATATCTGGTTCCGCTTCGAATGGCAGTTCGGGGTCGGCGTGTTGTTCGGCCTGGTGCACGACGTGGTGCTGACCATCGGCTTCTTCGCGCTGACGCAGCTGGAATTCGATTTGAATATCGTCGCCGCCGTCCTCACCATCATCGGCTATTCGCTGAACGACACCATCGTCGTCTACGACCGTATCCGCGACAATCTGCGAAAATACCGCAAGATGGAGATGGTCGACATCCTCGACCTGTCCGTCAACGAAACGCTGGCGCGAACGGTGATGACCTCGCTCAGCATGATCATCGCCCTCGGCACGCTGGCGCTGCTGGGCGGGCCGGTGCTGTTCGGCTTCTCGGTCGCCATACTGCTGGGGATCGTCATCGGCACCTATTCGTCGATCTTCATCAGCGCTCCCTTCCTGCTGTGGCTGAAGGTGGGACCGCACAGCTTCCTGCCCTCCGACAAGGGACCGGAAGCGCGGCAGAAGGCCAGGCTCGAAGCCGAGCGCGGCAAGGTTTGACCCAAGGTTTGATCACGCCGCGCCTTGAGCCGGCGGCCAGCCGCATCGCCGGGCGCATGGCCGGCGGCTGGGTGGTGGGGACGAAGCTTTATGCGCCGGCGCTGCTGGTGACGGCGACGCTGGCCGGAAGCATTCCCGGCCTCGGTTTCGACGGCCTTGATGTGGCGGCGCTGCCCGATCCGGGCGGAATCGAACTGCTGCTGCTTGGCACCGGCGCCACCATGCGCCAGGCCACCCCGGCCATGGCGGCGGCGGCGGAAGCGCGCGGCTGGCGCCTGGCGGCCATGGACAGCGCCGCCGCCGCCCGCACCTTCAACGTGCTGGTGGCGGAAGAGCGGCTGGTCGGCGCCTTGCTGCTGGCGGACGGGGCAATGGACGGGGCAATGCCGGAAGACCCGGCCTAGGAAACGCGCTTCGCGGCCGTTCAGGCCGGCGGCGGCCTGACGTTCGGGCGGGCGGCCGTTCGGGCCTATCCGGCCATTTCCTTCAGCGGGATCGCGGTGTCGGCGAGGATGTCCGGGGCGATCCGCGCGCCGCGCTCGACCAGCGCCTTGCCCTGCACATAGTCTTTCGGATTGTTGATGCAGTCGATGGCGGCGACGGCGCCGCCGCGCAGGTAGACGAGCGACCATTTCCCCGACTCGGGGGCGCCGCGGACGACGGTGTCGTCGTGGCCGAAATTATGGCCGACCGTTTGCAGCCGCAGATCATACTGGTTCGACCAGAACCAGGGGCAGGCGGAATAGGGGGCGGCGGCGTCGCCGTGGACGATGTGGTCGGCGGCGGCTTTCGCCATGTCGACGGCGTTCTGCACCGATTCGAGGCGGATTCGGGCGCCGCCGGCATAATGGTTCTGGTGGCTGGCGCAGTCGCCCACCGCATAGATTCCGGGAAGAATGGTGCGGCCGTGGCCGTCCACTTCGAGCGCATCAAGACCG
>CAYYGQ010000258.1:0-2647 GCA_964471485.1 uncultured Sandaracinobacter sp.
ACCAGACGGTTGCGCTCGGTCAGGTTCAGGGCCTGGTTCATCTCGCGCAGCATGGTGGCGACGATGTCGCCGATGTCGCGGCCGACCTGCTCGCGGGTCATGGCTTCGAGCGCGGAGAGGTTGATCTCGCCCAGCAGCTTCTGGTGCAGCGCCACCTTGAGGTCGGTATGTTCGCCGCCCGCCGGCGCCGGCTTCGGCGCCGCGTCCTCGGGCGAGGCGGGCAGCGGAGTCGTCGCCACCGCCTGGGCCAGCGCTTTCCTGCGGGCGTCCTTGCCGCCGCGCCCGGCCCAGACCATGTCCACGTTCATGGCTGCGCTTCGCCGGTCTCGATCGTCGCCGACAGCTCGCGCGCCAGGCCGACGAGATCCTTCAGCACCCGCGACCCCGGCCGCACGTCGCCGACGGCGCGCCCCTGGTTGTTGGCGGCGCTGACGGTCGGATAGTCGTTGGCCACGGTGAACTCGATGTCGCGGCCGAGCGCCTCCTCCACTTCCTTCAGGTTCGTCTTCGACAGGAAGCGCTTCTCGACCCGGTTGGCGATCACCTTCAGCCGCGACGACAGCCCGTTCTCGCCGATCATGTCCAGTTGCCGCCTGGCCTGATAGAGGCTGGGGACGCCCGGATCGGTGACGAGGCAGATGGTGTCGGAGCGCTTAAGAAGATACATGGTCCATTCCGACCACAGCGCCGGCAGGTCGGCGATCACCACATCGTAGAGGCCGCACGCCAGCCGCAGCAGCCGGTCGACGAACTGGCTGTCGATGACTTCTATCGGCATCATCTCGGTCGGGCTGGCGACGACGGAGAGGCCGCTGCGGTGCTGGATGGCGACCGAGCGCAGGAAATCGGCGTCGATGCCTTCGCCCTCGTCGATCAGATGGCCGATGTGAAGCGACGGATGCAGGTCGAGCAGCAGGGCGGCGTTGCCGAACTGCAGGTCGAAGTCGATGTAGCAGACCCGATGCTGCCCGGCCCAGAGGATGCCGGTCTGCGTGGCGATCGAGCTGTTGCCGACCCCGCCCATAGTGCCGAGGAAACTGACGATGCGCCCGCGTTGCCGCTGCGGGCGGGCGATGGTGCCGCGCCGCGCCCGCCGCGCCGCTTCGAGCGACTGCCAGAGGTCGTCGGCGGCGAAGGAGCGCGGCAGCACGTCGGTCGCGCCCAGATGCAGCAGCCGCCGCATGACGGCGACGGTCAGCTCGTCGATGGCGACGATGACCGGAACCTGGCCGCCGGTGGCGTCGAGCAGTTGCCGCAGCCGGCCGGTCGCCAGCGGATCGTCGATCTGGACGACGATGGCGTCCATGTCGATGGCGCGGATGTCGCCGGCGCTCCAGTCGTCGCCGGAGAGGACAGCGGCGTCGATCTGCAACGCCGCCAGTTCGGCGACCAGCGGCCCGGCGCAGGCATCGTCGAGCAGCAGCAGCACCCGCAGCGCATCGGGTGGCAGGGAAGCGGTGGAAGCGGCCGAGCGGCGGGCGTTGACGAGGGCGGCCATGGCTATCGGCCCTGCCCGGAAGCCTGCCCGTCCCCGGCGGCCGGGGCGCCGCCGCCGCTGCCGGCGGTGTGATCCATATGGGGCGGCAGCGGCTTGATGCGGTCTTCCAGATAGCGGCGCGTCGCCAGGACGCTGCGAAGACCGACGCCGCCCTCGCGCAGCGTCCGCCGATGGTCGGGGTCTGGATTCACCGTCTGCGCGCGGATGTTCTGCGCCACGGCGGCGCCGAAATCCGGGTCTTCCGCCGCCATCGCCGGCGCTGCCAGCAGCAGGGCGGCCATTCCAAGCAGGGCCGGCATTCCAGGCAGGGCCGGCCGCCAATCAGGCCGGAATCGCCCGGCCCGGCCGAACGGCGGTGAATGTCTGCGAATCTCGGCCATATCTACCTCGTCTGCCTCGCGATTCCGTCCGCTGGCCCGTTTGCTGGCCTATCATCGCCCGGACGCGTTTGCGGTAACGGTTGTTCGCGGCGAAGCTTTTCCGTCTGCCCCAGCAGCAGCAGCGCCGCCGCGTCGGGGGCGTCGATGCGGTCGGTCGGCAGGCGAAGCTGATCCTCGCGCACCGGCTGCACCAGCCGCGGCGTCACCAGAATCACCAGCTCGGTTTCGCCCTTCTGGAAGCGGCTGGAACGGAACAGCGCGCCAAGCACCGGGATGCGGCCCAGCAGCGGCAGGCCGCGCACCGCGTTCGCATAATCGGACTGGAGCAGCCCGGCCATGGCGAAGGACTGGCCGTCGCGCAGCTCGACCGAGGTGACGGCGCGGCGCACCTTCAGCCCCGGAACCACCACGCCGTCGAGCTGCACCGAAACGTCGCGGTCGAGGGCGCTTACCTCGGGCGCGACGCGCAGGTTGATGAGACCGTCCTGAAGCACGGTCGGCGTGAAGGCGAGCGCCACGCCGAACGGCTTGAAAACGATCGACACGCGGCCATTGTTGTCGATCCCGGCCGGCACGGGAAACTCGCCGCCGGCGAGGAAATTGGCGGATTCGCCGGACAGCGCCACCAGATTCGGATTGGCCAGCGTACGCACCAGCCCCTGCCGCTCCAGCGCTTCCAGCTCGATGTTGAGGCTGGAGCCGAACAGGCCGTTCAACGCTCCGACATAGGGACCGTCCTGAAGGTCCTCGGCGGTGCCGAACGCGCCGT
>CAYYGQ010000259.1:0-2633 GCA_964471485.1 uncultured Sandaracinobacter sp.
GGCCGGGCTTGATTTCATCGAGCCGGGCGCCAAGCCCGGCGGCGGCTTCCTGCCAATAGGCAAGGCCGAGATTGTTCGGGCGGGGGGCGGCAAAGTCGCGCCCGGCCAGATGCAGATTAGCGAGCGCCCGGCCGGCGGCCCGGCATTGCGCGACGGTCGGCTGCGTGACCGAGACGCCGGGAAGGAACTGGATGAGGCAGGCGGCCTTGCCGGCAAGCTGTTGCAGCGCCACTCCGGCGCGGTCGCGGATGGGGCGCGGCGCCGGCTGGCCGCGATCGGCCAGATGCTCCATCAGGTCGAGGAACCAGGGCAGGTCGGCCATGTCGATCCGCCGCTCGTAGAGCGTGAGGATGTAGCGGGCCGAGGTGGTTTCCACCAGAAAATTGGAATTGGACACGCCCTCGGCGATGCCCTTCGCCGACACCAGCCGGCCATGGTCGTAGCCGGCGAGGAAGCGCTCCAGCATTTCCGCCGGAACCTCGGTGTAGACGGCCATCAGGCGGCAAGACCTCTCGGCAGCTTGAACACCATGTCTTCCATCGCGGTCGTCACTTCCGAGACATCGGTTTGAAAGCGGGCGGCAAGCGCGTCCAGCACTTCCTGCACCAGCACTTCCGGGGCGGAGGCCCCGGCGGTGAGGCCGACGCTGGTGACATGGTCGAACCAGCCCCAGTCGATCGAGGCGGCGCGCTGGATCAGCTGGGCCTTGGCGCCCTGGCGAATCGCCGTTTCCTTCAGGCGCTGCGAATTGCTGCTGTTTTCGGCGCCGATCACCAGCACCAGCTGGCATTCGCGGGCGATCGCCTTCACCGCCGCCTGGCGGTTGGTGGTGGCGTAGCAGATGTCTTCGCTGCGCGGGGCGGCGATTTCCGGGAAACGCCGTTGCAGCACGGCGATGATCGCGGCGGTGTCGTCGACGGAAAGCGTGGTCTGGGTGAGGAAGCCGAGGTCGCCCTCGGGCGGCCGCACGGTTTCGGCGTCGGCCCTGGTTTCGATCAGCGTCATCGAGCCTTCGGGCACCTGGCCGAAGGTGCCGATCACTTCCGGGTGGCCGGCGTGGCCGATGAAGAGGATGTGGAGGCCCTGTTCGACCATGCGCTCGGCCTGGCGGTGCACCTTGGAGACCAGCGGGCAGGTGGCATCGACCCAGGCGAGGCCGCGCGACTGCGCGGTTGCCGGGATGTCTTTCGGCACGCCGTGCGCGGAAAAGATGACGTGGGCGCCATCGGGCACTTCGTCCAGTTCGTGCACGAAGACGGCGCCCTTTTCCCTGAGACCGTCGACGACGAAGCGGTTGTGGACGATTTCGTGGCGGACATAGACGGGGGCGCCATATTTTTCGAGGGCGAGGCGGACGATCTTGATGGCCCGCTCCACCCCGGCGCAAAAGCCGCGCGGCGCCGCGACGAGAACATGCAATGCTGGTTTTGGTTCCATTCACCCCCCATAGGGCAGCGGGACGATTGCATGAAGCCCCTTCCAAATGGCCGCCTCCATGCCCTAAGACAACCGGCCCCGGCCGGATGGATATGTGGGCGAGACCGGGCCAGTCAGCGCAGGAGATGCATTTGTCGAAGGTCTATCTGGTAGCGGGCCTGCTTGCCTCGGCCCTGGCCCTTGCCGGCTGCAACCGCAATCCGCTGCTGGTGAAGCGTTCGCAATGCCCGGCGGTCGCGGTTCCGGCCTATGCCGGCAGCGTCACCCGCTTCGAGCCGGCGCAAAGCCGCGACGCCGACGCCATCGACCTGACGGCGCAGCTGGTCGATGTGTCCGGCCAGTGCATCGAGGGGGCGGAGAATATCACGTCGAACCTCTCCTTCACCGTCGCCGCGCAGCGGCGGCAGGCCGGCGAGGCGCGCGAAGTCTATCTGCCGCTCTTCGTCGCCCTGGTGCAGGGCGGCAATGTGCTGGTGTCGAAGCAGCAGACCGGGGTGATGCTTCGATTCGCCGAGGGGCAATTGCGCGCCGAGGCGCGCGGTGGCGCCCGTGTCGATGTGCAGCGCTCGGCGGCGACCCTGCCGGCCGACGTGCAGGACAAGCTTTCACAAAAGCGGCGGCCGAACCGGCGGGAGTCGCTGGTCGATCCGATGGCGGATCCGCAGGTGCGGGCGGCGGTGCGGGCGGCCACCTTCGAGGCGCTGGTCGGCTTTCAGCTCGACGATCCGAGTCTTGCCTATAATGTCGGCAAATAGCGGCGGCCGCGGCCGTCGAGGCTTTCCCTTGACGGCCTGCGGGCGGCGTGGCTAATGCCGCTCGCCCGCCGGGGCTTCCGGCAGCGCGCGTTGTGGCGATCGTAGCTCAATTGGTTAGAGCGCTGGTTTGTGGTACCAGAGGTTGCGGGTTCGATCCCCGTCGATCGCCCCATTCGCCTTTGCCGGCGGCCGTTTCGCGCCGTGGCGAAGCGCATTGCCGGTCGCGAAGCGCATTGCCGGTCGCGGCGCGCCGCGACCGGGCGAAACGGGCGCATGCCGGTCGCGGCGCGCATTGATTGCAAGCGAGGCCATGGGATGCCGGAAAGACGGACACCGGAAAACAGCGGATTTGGCGTACTGGTGCTGCTCGGCCTGGTGGCGGGGCTGGCCGTCGGGCTGGCGTTCGGCGAGCCGTCCGCCGGCACCGTTGGCGGCTTCGTC
>CAYYGQ010000260.1:0-2626 GCA_964471485.1 uncultured Sandaracinobacter sp.
GTCAATGTCATTGAAATGTTCGACCGGGCCTTTGATATACAACAGCAGGGAGCCGCCGACGGCCCAGGTGATGCCACGGGCTTTCAGCGCCTGCGCGATACTTGACAGCACGATCAGCTTTCGTTTCCTCTCTTCCATGTGACTCCCCCCCTTCACACGATTGTTTATCCCACTATATCACAGCCGGTCAGACAAGTCATAGACCAAAACAAAGCAGCAAGCCGAAGCCTGCTGCTCTTAATTCTTGCCGATCATTCCTTAAATACCTAGGAATGACTTGACTTAACCCTTCTTCTGTCCGTAATAGGCGTTCTTCCCATGCTTGCGCTCATAGTGCTTCTTGAGCAGCGCCTCAGTCCGCTGGCCGGCGGCAAGGCCGTCGCCATCGCGGCGGATGTGCAGTTCCACAAGCCGGCCCCGTTCGACGACGGCGGCGCGATCCTCGCCGAGCCGCCGGCAGAGGTGGAACTCAGCCAAGAAGGCCAGCCCTGATTCCGGCCCCGATTCCGGCCGTCTTCAGCATGGCGCGGGCGTCGGCGAGCGGCAGGCCCATGATGGCGGAGAAGCTGCCCTCGATCCACGGCACATGGGCTTCGAAGCGGCCCTGGATGGCGTAGCCGCCGGCTTTCCCCCGCCATTCGCCGCTGGCAAGATAGACGCCGATGTCGGCTTCGGACAAGGGCAGCACGCGAAGAGTCGAACGGTTGAGGCGGTGGCGGGCAACGCCAGAGGCATCCACCACCGTCAGCGCCGTCAACACGCGGTGGCGGCGTCCGGACAGCAGCCGAAGGCAGCGTCGCGCCGTGGCCTCGTCCTCCGCCTTCGGCAAAATCCGCTGGCCGACGGTCACCACGGTATCGGCGGCCAGCACCACGGCGCCGGGGTGCCGGGCCGCCACGGTCGCCGCCTTGGCCGCCGCCAGCCGGGCGGCATAAGGCTGGGGCCGTTCGCGCGGCAAGGGCGATTCGTCGAGGTCGGCGGCGTCGATGGCGTCGGGCGCAAGGCCAAGACGCGCCAAAAGCTCGGCCCGGCGAGGCGATGCGGAAGCAAGGACGAGGCGCGGCCGTTCCGGCACCGAAGGCCTATTTGAAGCGGTAGGTAATTCGACCCTTGGTCAGGTCATAGGGGGTGAGTTCCACCAGCACTTCGTCGCCGGTCAGCACGCGGATGCGGTTTTTCCGCATCTTGCCGGCGGTGTGGCCAAGAATTTCATGGTCGTTTTCCAGCCGCACCCGGAACATGGCGTTGGGCAACAGTTCGACCACGGTCCCCCGCATTTCAAGAAGTTCTTCCTTGGGCATGGGCTGGCTGATCTGACCTTCATCGACCGGGCACCGAGCGCGCGACTGGGGCCGCAACGGGTGTCATTGTGGAAAACTGCCGTGCCATTGCCGAACTATGCGGGAATTTGCAAGCCTTGGCCCGCATGTCGGAATTTTACAATCCCCGGTTTCGTCTCCAGGTTATACCGCAGTGCAGCATGAGGATGGCGGGAACCTGGATGTCTTTGTGGAAGCCGGTGCTGGTCGGGTTCGTGTTCGGGTTCGCCGTCATCGGCCTCTGCCGATGGGCGGGGCCTTCGGTGGCGTCCGCCGCCGTTCAGCCGGCGGCGTCCTCTCCTGCCTGAAGGCCCCCTCCGGCCTGAAGGGAAGCGGCGGTTCCGAACATCTGCGACATCCGGTAGCGCCCCGGCGGCTTGCCGGCCAGCCAGCGGGCGGCGGCGACCGCGCCACGGGCGAAGATTTCCCGGCTTTCGGCGACATGGCCAAGTTCGATCCGCTCGCCCTCGGTGGCGAGGATCACCTTGTGGTCGCCGGCGGCCGAGCCGGCCCGAAGCGCGGCGAAGCCGATGCCGCCCGGCCGCCGCACCCCGGTGGCCGGGCCATGGGGCGGCAGCCGCAGTTGGTCGAGCGCGGCCCCCCGGCCGCGCGCCGCCGCCTCGCCCAGGTAAAGCGCGGTGCCCGACGGCGCGTCCGCCTTGTAGCGGTGGTGCAGGTCGAGGATCTCGATGTCCCAACTGGAATCGAGCGCGCGCGCCGCCTGCTCGACGAGAGAGGCCAGCAGGGTGACGCCGAGCGACGTGTTGGCGGCCTGTAGCACGGCGATATCGCGCGCCGCCCGGTCGATGCGGCGGTGGTGCGCGTCGGTCAGGCCGGTGGTGCCGATCAGGATCGCCGTTCGCGCGTCCTCGGCGGCGCGAAGATGTTCCTCGAGGGCGTTCGGCGTGCTGAAGTCGATGAGCACGTCGCAGTCGCGGGCAAGCGGCGCGGCGTTGGCGCAGATCACCAGATTGTCGCCCATGTGCGCGCCCGCCAGCCTGGTGCCGACCAGCGGATGCTGGGCGCGTTCGACGCCTCCGGCAAGCCAGGTGTCGGCCGCCGCCTGCACTTCGGCGATGATGGCCTGCCCCATGCGGCCGCCGGCGCCCAATACCCCGATTCGGATCATGCGCCATTCTTAGGGCCTGTTTCGGGCGCCGTCCAATGCCGTTCGCGCGGCCGTTCCCCGCGTTGCGCGCGCTCCAGCGGCCGGATAGGAAGCCGCCATGGGCGGGATTCGCCGCATCGTCGTGCAGACCGGGGCCGGCGTGTCCGCCGTATCGGGCGTGCCGACCTTTCGCGGGCCG
>CAYYGQ010000261.1:0-2588 GCA_964471485.1 uncultured Sandaracinobacter sp.
ATGTGCAGCCGATCAATTTCCCGACGGTGCCGCGCGGCACCGAACGGCTGCGCTTCACGCCGGGGCCGACGCACACGGTCGGCATGATGCGGGATCTGGTGGACGCCCTCTGCGAAATCTGGGATCGCCTGGAACTGCGCGCCGCCGCCTGACCAGAGCGCCGCCGCGCCCCACTCGAAAACCGGCCAGAAACCGGATTCCCCGCCGGGATTCCCTGCGGCGGGGAAATATGCCATATCCACGGTTTCGAGACGCTTTCGCATGGGAGACAGGCATGGGCCGGCCGACCGCCAGGGATTTTCCGCAGGAACTGCTGGAACTTTATGATTTCTACGCCCACGGCCGCATCACCAAGCGCGAATTTTTCGACCGCGCCGCCAAATTCGCCATCGGCGGCATGACCGCCACCGCACTGCTCGCCACCCTCAGCCCCGACTATGCGCTTGCCCAGCAGGTTGCCTTCACCGATCCCGAAATCGCCGCCGAATATATCCGCTACCCGTCGCCGAACGGCCACGGCGAGGTGCGCGGCTATCTGGTGCGCCCGGCGGGCGCGGCAGGCCCGGTGCCGGGCGTGGTGGTGGTCCACGAGAATCGCGGCCTCAACCCCTATATCGAGGATGTCGCCCGCCGCGTCGCCAAGGCGGGTTTCCTGGCGCTGGCGCCCGACGGCCTGTCCTCGGTGGGCGGCTATCCGGGGAACGACGACAAGGGGCGCGAACTGCAACAGCAGGTCGATTCGACGAAGCTGATGAACGACTTCTTCGCCGCCGTCGAATTTCTGATGGGGCACCGGGAAACGACGGGCAAGATCGGCATCACCGGCTTCTGCTATGGCGGCGGCGTGTCGAACGCCGCCGCCGTCGCCTATCCCGAACTGGCGGCGGCGGTGCCCTTCTACGGCCGCCAGGCGCCCATCGCCGACGTGCCGAAGATCCGGGCGCCGCTGCTGCTGCACTATGCCGAGCAGGATGCCGGCATCAACGCCGGCTGGCCGGCCTATGAGGCCGCCCTCAAGCAGCATGGCAAGGTCTATGAGGCCCATGTCTATCCGGGCACCAACCACGGCTTCCACAACGACTCGACGCCGCGCTACGACGAAGCGGCGGCGAAACTCGCCTGGGAACGAACCATCGGCTGGTTCAACCGCCATCTCCGCGCCGCCTGAGGCCCGGAAAATATAGCAAAATATAGCAAAAGGCGGGAAAAACCGCCGACGGCTTGGCGAACGCGCCGTTCTGGCGCATAGGGGCGCCAGCCCGGCAACGGGCGCCTGACGACACCAGCCGGGACGACGAACGGTGCAGATCGCAATCGCATCCGACCATGCGGGCTATCCGCTGAAGGCCATGCTGGCGGACGACCTCCGCGCCGCCGGGCATGAACTGCTCGACCTCGGCGCCGGCGACGCCGCCACCTCGGTCGATTACCCCGATTTCGGCCGCGCCTGCGCCGAGGCCGTCGCCATCGGCCGCGCCGCAATGGGCGTCGTCGTCTGCGGTTCGGGGATCGGCATCTCGATCGCCGCCAACCGGGTGCCCGGCGCCCGCTGCGCCCTCGTCCACGACCATCTTTCGGCCAGGCTTTCCCGTCTGCACAACGACGCCAACATCATCGCCTTCGGCGCCCGCCTCATCGGCGCGGAAACGGCGCGCGATGCCCTGCACATCTTCCTTGAAACGCCCTTCGAAGGCGGCCGCCACCAGAACCGAGTAAGAAAGCTAGGATGAAATGAACAATATGCCCGACGCCGCCAGCCACGACTATTTTACCGCGCCGCTCGGGCAAGCCGACCCGGCGGTGGCCGACGCCATCAAGGGCGAACTGGCCCGCCAGCAGGGCCAGATCGAGCTGATCGCCTCGGAAAACATCGTCAGCCGCGCCGTGCTCGAGGCGCAAGGCTCGGTGTTCACCAACAAATACGCCGAAGGCTATCCGGGCAAGCGCTATTATCAGGGCTGCGAATATTCGGACGTGGTGGAGCAGCTGGCGATCGACCGCGCCAGGGAATTGTTCCACTGCGAATACGCCAATGTGCAGCCGCATTCGGGCGCGCAGGCGAACGGCGCCGTGCTGCTGGCGCTGCTGCGCCCCGGCGACACCATCCTCGGCATGAGCCTCGACGCCGGCGGCCACCTGACCCACGGCGCCAAGCCCGCCCTGTCGGGGAAATGGTTCAACGCCGTTCAATATGGGGTGCGCGCCGACAGCCATCTGATCGACTATGACGCCCTTGAAGCCCAGGCGCTGGAGACGAGGCCGAAGCTCATCATCGCCGGCGGCTCGGCCTATCCGCGCACCTTCGATTTCAAGCGCCTGCGCGCCATCGCCGACAAGGCCGGTGCCATGCTGCACGTCGACATGGCGCATTTCGCCGGTCTCGTCGCCGGCGGCGCCCATCCCTCGCCCCTGCCCCACGCCCATGTCGTCACCACCACCACGCACAAGACATTGCGCGGGCCCCGCGGCGGCATGATCCTTTCGAACGACCCTGAACTCGGCAAGAAGCTGAATTCGGCGGTGTTTCCGGGGCTTCAGGGCGGGCCGCTGATGCATGTGATCGCCGCCAAGGCCGTGGCCTTCGGCGA
>CAYYGQ010000262.1:0-2520 GCA_964471485.1 uncultured Sandaracinobacter sp.
GTCGAGATCGAAAGGCGGCGCCGTCATTGCAGTTCCCGGTGCAGATAGGCCAGCATCAGCGCATAGCGGTAGGCGGCCTCTTTCAGATTGGCGACTCCGGCGTGGCCGCCGTCGACATTCTCGTAATAATAAATGGGGTGGCCCTGTTCCTCCATCCGCGCCGCCATCTTGCGCGCATGTCCGGGGTGAACGCGGTCGTCCTTGGTCGAGGTATAGAAAAAGACCCGGGGGTAGCGCGCATCGGCCTTGATATTCTGATAGGGGCTGTAGCGGCGGATATAGGCCCAGTCGGCGCTCTCCGGGTCGCCATATTCCGCCATCCACGAAGCGCCGGCCAGCAGCAGATGGTAGCGCTTCATGTCGGCCAGGGGCACGCCGACGAGGGCGGCGTCGTAAAGGTCGGGCCGCTCGGTATAGGCGACCGCCGCCATGAGCCCGCCGTTCGAGCGGCCGTGGACGGCGATTTTCGACGCCAGCCCCTGCCGCTTCAGATCCTCGGCGACGGCGTGCAGGTCATCATAGCTGTTCTGGCGTTTTTCCAGCAGCGCCGCCCGATGCCAGCGCGGGCCATATTCGCCGCCGCCGCGGATGTTCGCCACCACATACTGGTTGCCCCCCTCCACCCACAGCAGCGCGTCGGGGGCGAGATAGGCCGGCACCAGCGGAATTTCGAAGCCGCCATAAGACCAGAGATAGGTTTTGAGCGGCCCCGTCGCCCCCTGGGGGCGCACCAGGAAATAGGGGATGCGGGTGCCGTCCTTCGAGGTGGCGAAACGCTGCGTCACCTCCACCTTCGAGCCGTCGAAAAAGGCCGGCGCCGCCGCCAGCGGCGCCGGGGCGGCGCCATCCTTGATCCGCACCAGTTGCGAAGGCTCGGCAAAGCCGGAAAGCTCGGCGTAGAGCGCGTCGTCGTCGTCGCCGGCCACCAGCGACAGGGCGCGGTTTTCCGGCAGCGGCACGGCTTCGGCGCGCCATTCGCCCGTCGCCCTTGAAAGCCGCAGCAGCCGCGCCGCCACATCGTCGAGCAGGTTGACATAAAGCGCGCGGCCCGTCGCCTCGACCGAATTGACCGCCTGGCTGCTCGCCGGAGTCAGCACCAGTTCGACGGCGCCGGGCGGCGCATCGGCCGGCACCATGTAGGAAACCAGGCTGCCTTCGGGAATCCCCTCGAAACCGGTGCGCAGCAGCGCATAGGCGCGGGCGCCGTCGCCAAGGTCGGCGATGAAGCGGAAATCGGCGTCGGGCGGCAATGGCGAGGGGGCAAGCGTGCCGTCCGCCAAAAGATGGGAAATCTTCGCCGTCCAGAAGGTTTCGGCGGCGATCAGCACCGCCCGCCGGCCGGCGCCATGGCCGAAGACGGCGGCCTCCGCCGCCAGTTGCCGCTCGGGGATCGACAATAGCAGGCGGGAGGCCGCGAACGGCGTGCCGCGCGCCCACAGGCGCACTTCGCGGGCATAGCCGGAGGTCGTCACCGGGCCGGCGGCGGTCGCCACCAGCAGATGATCGGCATCAAGCCACACCGCCGACTGCTTGGCGGCCGGGCTGAAAAAGCCGCCTTCCCCGGCGGGCACGAAGCGCCGGGCAGCAAGGTCGAATTCGCGAATTTCAACGGCGTCGCGGCCGCCGACCGAAAGCCGCACCAGGCAATGGTCGTTGTCGGGCGGCAGGCAGGAAGCGCCGGCGAATTGCAGATTGGCCTGTTCCGCCGCCTCCAGCGCGTCCAGGTCGAGAAGGGTGGTCCACTTGGGGGCGCCGGCCTCGTAGGAAGCGCGGTCGCTCCGCCGCCAGAGGCCGCGCACATGCTGCTCGTCGCGCCAGAAATTGAAGACCGAGCGTTCGTCGAGCGCGCTTGGGCTGACCCCGGACGGCATGGTGATGCGGCGCGGATCTTCCAGGATGGCCTCGGCGCGCCGCCGCCAGCCGGCAAAGCCCGCCTCCCCCTCCAGCTCCGGCAGATAGCGGGCGTTTGCGCGGCGCACCCAGTCCATGGCGCGCGCGCCCTCCACTTCCTCCAGCCAGAGGAAGGGATCGTCGGTCGCGGCCGGCTCAGCCACGGCCGCCGCCGAAAGCAGCAGCAGCGCCGCCGCCAGCAGGCTTCTCCACCACGGTTTCCAGCCCTCAGCCAAGCGCCGGAGTCAGGTCGGTGGCGCGGCCTTCGGCGATCGCCAGCATACGGTCGAGCGGCACTTGCGCCCGCGCTCGGATATCCTCGGGGATGGTGATTTCATTCCGCATGTCGCGAAGCGCCAGATAGAGTTTCTCGACCGTGTTCAGGGCCATGAACGGGCACATGTTGCAGGCGCATTTGCCGTCGGCCCCGGGGGCGCCGATGAAGGTTTTTCCCGGCGCCTGCTTTTCCATCTGGTGGATGATGTGCGGTTCCGTCGCGACGATGATGGTGTCGCTCGGGCTTTCGACGGCGAATTTCAGGATGACGCTGGTGGAGCCGACCACATCGGCATGGTCCAGGATGTGCGCCGGGCATTCCGGGTGGGCGGCGACGGGCGCGCCCGGATATTG
>CAYYGQ010000263.1:0-2506 GCA_964471485.1 uncultured Sandaracinobacter sp.
TTCATATAATGCGTCACCAGGCCGCGCACGACGAGCTGACCATCCCCCAGCGAAGCCGAAATATCGTCAAGCCGAAGTCGATAGGAAGCTTCGAAATCGATGCCGCGCACGATCTGCTCGGCCAGATTGATCGGCTTTCGATCCACGCGGGTAAGAATCCCGGATGTGTCGCGGATTTCATATTGGCAGATGTCCGGGTTGTTGTTGGCAAAGCAAAGATCCACCAGATTCTGCGCGCTGAAAGTGCCGATGGCGTCTTTCACCTTGATGTCGAAAAAGTCGACGGAGGCGGTAACGCCGGGCAGGAAGGTCGGCGTCAATACCGCGCCGATGTTGAGCGAGCGGGCGATCTCGGGCTTGATGGTGGTGTTGCCGATGGTGTTGGTCAGAACCGTATAGTTCTGCAGGTTCTGCCTGGGGTCGCTGATGGAAATTGTCGATGTTCTGCCGGCCTGGAACAGGTCGGCGAGGTTGCCGGCGCGGATGTCGCGCGAACGGGTGACGCGGAACCTGATGTCGTCGATCGGCGCCCAGATCGCTCCCAGCTTCCAGGTGGTGACCTTGCCCGACGTGCTGTAGTCGGTCAGCCGGATGGCGGCGTTCAAGTCGAGGGACTGCGCGAACGGCAGATCCTTCGCCAACGGCACAACGGTTTCGAGGAACCCTTCCTTGACATTGAAGCTGCCGATCAACGGCTTGTAGTTGCCGAAGAAATAGCCGTTGACCGCGGAAACCGCATCGCTGGTGCCCTTCGAGGCCTCGCGCCGCCATTCGAACCCCAGGGCAACGGATACCGGCCCGGCCCAGGTGGAAAGCGGTTCGCCGCGAACGGTCGCGGCGATTTCATCCTGGGTGATGCGGTTGTTCAGGCGCGAATGGCCTCGTACATAGTTGATCCCAGCCGCCGAGGCGACGCCCGTGCCGATGATGTTGAGCGGCGCGCAGCCGTTTGTCGGGTCGGTCAGCGTCGAACGGCAGACGATGTTGCCGTTCGGGCCTTCCACTGCGTCGATGGCGCGAAAATAATTGGCGCTGTTGGAAATATAGGCATCCTGATACAGATCGCTGACGTTGCGGCTGTAGAATGCATCCCAGCTCCAGCCGGATCCGATTGCGTCGAAGCTGCCGTTTGCACCGGCTGTATAGCGATAGAGCTGGCGGGTGGCTTCATATTTCACCGGCCCCAGGCCTTCGTTCCAGGTGCCGACCGTAAGCTGGGTGAGGCCGAGGGCATCCATTCGGTCGCCTACCGAAGACGGCAGGAAGGCGTTGTCTCGCTGGATGGTGACTCCGCCCGTCCGGTATTCGACGGAACTGTCCGACTTGATATCGGATCTGCCATAGGAAAACTGCCCGAAGACTTCGAGGTTGTCGGCCAGTTCGTAGCTGACGCGGAGGAAGCTGTTCAACCGGCTGGATTGCGGCACGAACGACTCGGTTCCCGGCGACAGGTCGGTCGCCTGCCAGTCGCCGCCGACGGTATAGGGATCCCTGGTGATGCTGCCGTAGTTGAATTGCAGCGGCGCGCCGCCTTCGCCGAAATACAGCCCGCGCAGCGGACCGCTGACGACGATGGAGCCGGGCGCCAGCGTCGAATAGCCGACATGCTCGCGGACAAGCAGTTCCGGCTGGCCGTTCGTCGGCGTGTAGTCGGGATTGTAGAGCTGCTTGGTGCCCCGATACCAGGGCCGGGGCATGCCCTTGATGCCGCCGTCCCAGGCATATTCGCCGCTGACCATGACATGGCCGCGCCCGTCGGCGAAGCGTGTGCCGGCCGCAAGCGAGGCCTTGAAGTTCGGATCGTCGCCATAGGTGGTGATTCCGCCCTGCAGATCCGCCTTCACCCCGCGGAAATCCTTGTCGAGGACGAAGTTGACCACCCCGGCGACGGCATCGGATCCCCAGGCGGCCGAAGCGCCGCCGGTGACGATGTCGACGCGCTGTATCAGCGAGTTTGGAATGGTGTTCACATCGACCTGGCCGCCCATGGTGGCCGCCGGCAGGCGCTGGCCGTCGAGCAGCACCAGCGTCCGCGTGGTGCCGAGATTGCGCAGGTTGAGGACGTTGATGCCGATCGAGCCGCCCGAAACATCGTTGGTCTGATTGCTGATGCTGCCGGCCAGCGCCGGCAGCTGGTTCACCTGACTGGCGATGTTGATCGGCGCCTGGCGCAGCAGTTCCTCGGCTCCAAGGACCGTGGTTGGCGTCGGTGCTTGATAGCCGTCGCGGACGATGCGCGAGCCGGTGACGATGATGGCGCCCGAGTCCGGTGCCGCCGGCGGGGTGGCCGGCGCTGGGGCCGCGGGTTGCGCCGCGGCCGCTACCCGGGTGGCGCCTTGCGCCGAGGCCAGCTGCACCAGCGGACGTGCCGCCGTGTCGGTTGCCGACATGCGACGGACGAGCAGGGTGTTGGTGCCGTCTTCGACCACCCGAAGCGGCGTTCCTTCCAGCATGCGCCGCGCCGCCTCGATCGGGGTGACCGCCCCCTGCACCGCCTTCGCTTCCA
>CAYYGQ010000264.1:0-2477 GCA_964471485.1 uncultured Sandaracinobacter sp.
CGGGGTGAGCGGCAGAGTGAACCCCAGCAGCAGGGCGGCGATCACGACCAGGGCTTCGCCGCCGTTGGTGGGCAGCATGAACAGGATGAACTTGCGCAGATTGTCGTAGACGGCGCGGCCTTCGCGCACGGCGGCGGCGATGGTGGCGAAATTGTCGTCGGCCAGCGTCATGTCGGACGCCTCGCGCGCGGCGTCGGTGCCGTTCAGGCCCATGGCGATGCCGACATCGGCGCGCTTGAGGGCGGGCGCGTCGTTGACGCCGTCGCCGGTCATGGCCACGATGCCGCCGTTGTGTTGCAGGGCGCGCACCAGCCGCAGCTTGTGTTCGGGGCTCGCCCTCGCGAAGATGTCGATGTCGTCCACCACATCGCGCAAAGCGGAGTCGTCCATGAGGGCGACTTCGGCGCCGGTCATGGCCGGCCGGCCCACGCCGATGCCCAGTTGCGCGCCGACGGCGCGGGCCGTGTCGGCATGATCGCCGGTGATCATCTTGACCCGTATGCCGGCGGCGTGGCATTGGGCCACGGCCTCGATGGCTTCCGTGCGCGGCGGGTCGATGATGCCCGTGAGTGCCAGCATCGTGAAGCCTTCTTCCATGTCGGCCGGCGACAGCAGCCCGTCACGGGGGCGGGCGGCCTTGCGGGCCAGCGCGAGAAGGCGCAGGCCGCGCCCGGCGATATCGTTGGCCATGCGGCGCCAGTAGTCGACATCGATCGGGCGCCGGCCGTCGCCGTCGACCTGCCAGCCGCACATCGCCAGTACGCGTTCCGGCGCCCCCTTCACCAGAATCCAGTCGTCGCCGCCCTCGTCGCGATGATGCGTGGCCATGTAGCGGTTGTCGGATTCGAACGGAATGGAATCCAGGCGGGGCCATTCGCTTGCCAGCCGCCGCGGGTCGAGGCCGCCCTTATGGCCCAGTACCAGCAGCGCCCCCTCGGTGGGGTCGCCCACGATATGCCAGCCGCCCTCGCGCTGCACCAGCGTGCTGTCGTTGCACAGCATGCCGGTCCGCAGGGCGGGCAGCAAATGCCTGTCATCGGCGGCCGGGTCCTGACCGTCGGCGGCGTCGATGCCGCCTTCCGGGGCATACCCCACCCCGCTTGCCCGGTAGCTGCCGGCGGCCGTGACCACGCTCTGCACGGTCATTTCGTTGCGGGTGAGGGTGCCGGTCTTGTCGGAGCAGATGACTGTGACGGCGCCCAGCGTCTCGACGGCCGGCAGGCGGCGGATCACCGCCTTCTGGCGCGCCATGCGCTGCACGCCCAGCGCGAGTATCACGGTCATGATGGCCGGCAGCCCTTCGGGGATGGCGGAGGCCACCAGGGCGACCACCATGAGGAACATGTCGGGCAGGGGATGGCCGCGCAGCAGCACGCCGAAAGCGAATGTCGCCACCGCGAGGCAAAGGATGAAGATCGCCAGGCGGAAGGAAAAGCCGTTGATCTTGCGCATCAGCGGCGTGGTAACGCTTTCGACGCCGCTGATGAGGCGGGTGATGCGGCCGATTTCGGTGTGCGGGCCGGTGGCCACCACGATGCCCGCGCCCTGGCCGCCGATCGCCAGGGTGCCGGAATAGGCCATGCCGCCGCGGTCGCCCAGCATGGCGTCCGCCGCCACCGCATCGGTCGTTTTCTCGACCGCCAGCGACTCTCCGGTCAGGGTGGCCTCGTCGATACGCAGTTCGCGGGCATGCACCAGGCGCAGGTCGGCGGGAATGCGATCACCGGCCGCGATCAGGACGCGGTCGCCGGGCACGAGGGATGCCGCATCGACCACCTGGCGCTGGCCGGCGCGCACGACGGTGGCGTGCGGCGCCAGCATGCCGCGGATGGCGGCCAGGGCGTTTTCGGCCTTGCCTTCCTGTATGAAACCGATGGCGGCATTGATGAGGACGGCGCCCCACAGCACGCCCGCGTCGACCCACTCGCCCAGCAGCGCCGTAATGACGCCGGCACCCATCATGAGGTAGAGCAGCAGGTTGTGGAATTGATGAAGAAAGCGCAGCAGAGGAGGGCGGGGCTTTGCGGCGGCCAATGCGTTGCGGCCGTGTGCGGCCAGACGGGTCTCGGCTTCGGTGGCCGAAAGACCCATTTCGGGCGAGTTCAGCGCCTGCGCCACCTCGGTGGCCGGCCGGGTGTGCCAGTCGGATTTCGGGTTATGTGCCTCAATTGTCATCAATCTGTTTTCCGCGATCATGTAACATATTGTATTGACCCCCCTGGATGGCCCTATGAGCGAATCTGTACGTTATCAAAAGCTGATTGAATCCGCCCGAAAAATTCCACCCCCCGTCTGTGCCGTCGCGCATCCTTGCGACGCCGGTTCGCTGGGCGCCGCCGTCGAGGCGGCCCGGCTCGGGCTGTTCCGGCCGGTGCTGGTCGGCCCGCGGTCGCGCCTCGACGCGGTGGCCCGCGAAACGGGCCTCGACATCTCGGCATTCGAGGTGATCGACACGCCGCACAGCCATGCGTCCGCCG
>CAYYGQ010000265.1:0-2446 GCA_964471485.1 uncultured Sandaracinobacter sp.
GTTCATCGAGAAGGTGCCCTTCTATGGCGCCGCCATCCTCTGCCTCGACCACCCGGAGGTGCAGGCGATGCTGCCGCTGGTCTCGGATCGGCGCATCGTCACCTATGGCTTTGCCGGGCAGGCCGACGTGCGCGGCGACCGGGTGGAGCCGGTTGCCGGCGGCAGCCGCTTCGATGTGACGCTTCGCGTCTTCGGCACGGCAGAGCGGCGCTACGAAGGCCTGCACCTGCCGATGCCGGGGCGGCACAATGTGCAGAACGCGCTGGCGGCGATTGCCGTCGCCGACCAGCTGGGCATCGCCGAAGACCGCATCCGCGACGGCTTCGCCCGCTTTGCCGGCGTGAAACGCCGCTTCACCAAAGCCGGCGAAGTGGCGGTCGCCGGCGGCGAACCGATCCTCGTCATCGACGATTACGGCCACCACCCCACCGAAGTGAAGGCGGTGCTGGCGGCGGCGCGCGAGGGGGCGCGGGCCAAGGTGATCGCCGTGGTGCAGCCACACCGCTACAGCCGCCTCCACGACCTGTTCGACGACTGGCGGAGCGCCTTCCACGACGCCGACATCGTCGTCCTCGCCCCGGTCTATGCCGCCGGCGAAGCGCCGATCGAAGGCATCAGCCACGAAGCATTGGCCGAGGCGCTGCGCCAGTCCGGTTATCGGCAGGTGCTGACCGTCGACGGCGAGGCGGCGCTGGCGCCGGCGCTGGCGCCGCTGGTTGGCGCCGGCGATCTCGTCGTCTGCCTCGGCGCCGGCGACATCACCCGCTGGGCGGCCAACCTTGCCGATGGCCTGCGCGCCGAAGGGGTGGGCGGATGACGGCCACCATGCCCACCATCATGCCCGCCACCCGCGGCCGGCTGACGGCGAACGCCGCCCTTGCCCCGCTCATCTGGTTCAAGACCGGGGGACCGGCGGAAACCCTGTTCGAGCCGGAAGACGCCGACGATCTTGCCAGCTTCCTCGCTGCCCTGCCGGAAGGCGTGCCGGTGCTGGCGCTCGGCCTCGGCTCCAACCTCATCGTCCGCGACGGCGGCGTGAAGGGTGTGGTCGTCCGCCTTGGCAAGCGCTTTTCCGGCTGCGAACCGGTGGCGCCCCAAAGCCTTCGCTGCGGCGGCGGCACGCCGGGGATTGCGGCGGCCGCCGCCGCCCGCGACCATGGCATCGCCGGCCTTGAATTCCTGCGCGGCATTCCGGGCACGGTCGGCGGCTTCGTCCGCATGAACGGCGGCGCCTATGGCCGCGAAGTAGCGGATATTCTCGTCGAATGCGATGTGGTGCTGCGCTCCGGCGGGCGGGCGACGCTGCCGGCCGCCGCCCTCAACTATCGCTACCGCCATTCCGACCTGCCGGAGGACGCGGTGGTGGTGTCGGCTACCTTTCGGGGCATCCCCGGCGACCGCGCCGCCATCGCCGCCGAAATGGAGCGCATCGCCGCCGAACGCGAGGAATCGCAACCGCTGCGGACCCGCACCGGCGGCTCCACCTTCCAGAACCCGCCGGGGCGGAAAGCCTGGCGCCTCATCGACGAGGCCGGCTGCCGGGGCCTGGCGCTGGGCGGCGCCGAAGTCAGCGAAAAGCACGCCAATTTCCTCATCAACACCGGGACGGCAACAGCGGCCGATCTGGAAGCTTTGGGCGAGGAAGTGCGCCGCCGCGTGCTTGCCCATTCGGGCGTTCAGCTCGAATGGGAAATCCGCCGGGTGGGGGAAGCATCATGCGGGTGACGGTCTTGATGGGCGGCTGGTCGGCCGAGCGCGAGGTGAGCCTGGTGTCGGGCGCCGGTGTCGCCGCCGCCGCGCGGGCGCTCGGCCATGATGTAACCGAACTCGACATGGGGGCGACCGCCGCCGATGCCGTCACCCTCTCGGCGCGCCTGCTCGCCAGCCGCGCCGATGTGGTGTTCAACGCCCTTCACGGCACGCCGGGCGAGGACGGCACCATCCAGGGTCTGATGGATCTGCTCGGCCTTCGCTACACCCATTCGGGGGTGGCGGCGTCGGCGGTCGCCATCGACAAGGAACTGACGAAGCGGCTGCTGGTGCCGGCCGGAATCCGCATGCCGGCCGGCCGCGTGGTGGCGAGCGAAAGCCTTTATTCGGGCGATCCGCTGCCGCGCCCCTATGTGCTGAAGCCGGTGAACGAAGGCTCGTCGGTGGGGGTGGCCATCGTCCGCGAAGACGGCAATTACGGCACGCCGATCGGCCGCGACAGCGCAGGGCCATGGCGGCATTTCGCCGAACTGCTGGCCGAACCCTTCATCGACGGCCTGGAACTCACCGTCTCGGTGCTGGACGATGCCGCAACAGGGGTGGCCGAGGCGCTTGGCGTCACCGAACTCCGCCCGCATTCGGGTTTTTACGATTACGAGGCGAAATACACCGACGGCCGCACCACCCACATCTGCCCGGCCGACATCGACTCCTGGCTTGCGGACATGGCCTCTGC
>CAYYGQ010000266.1:0-2411 GCA_964471485.1 uncultured Sandaracinobacter sp.
CAGCCCGTCCCCCGACCGGGGGGCAGCCCTTGCCGCCTCGCAGTCGCCAGGCACGAAGATGAGGGCCGGGCATGCCGAACGGGATTTCGTTCGCCCTAATGGCGCTGAAGTTCGGCCACCAGGCGGCGCGCCGCCAGCACATAGGCCGGCCCGCCGCAGACCGTCCACGCCTGCGGCAGCGCCAGGCGCGGGATTGCGGCGAGTGCCGGATGCCGCAGCATTTCCGTGCCCTGGTCCTCGGCGGCGGCGCCGTCCTCGACGATGAGGAAATCCGGTTTGGCCGCCACCAGTTCTTCGAGCGACAGCTGCGACAGCGGCGGCTTGCCCAGTTTCGCCGCCAGATTGACGAGGCCGACGCGCCGCATCAGGTCGTCGACCAGGGTGCCGGTGCCGGTCAGGAAACCGCGCCGCTGGTAATAGGCGGCCACCCGCCCCTTTCCGGGGCGCGGCAGGCGGGCCAGGTCCGCCTCCATCCGCTGCGCCAGCGCCGCGCCGCGCCCGGGGTGGCCGGTGGCCAGCGCCAGCCGTTCGATCTCGGCCTTGATGGCCGGAAACGTCTCGGCGCTGGCCAGATCGAGCACCCGCGTGTGGCCGGCCTGAAGCGCATCAAGCACGGCGCCCTTCGGCACCGGCATCCCGATCAGCAGATCGGGGCGGATGGCCAGTATCTGCTCGGCCGCCCCTTTCAGCACCGGCAGCCCGGACACCTGCCCCGCCACCGCCGACAGCCGTGGATCGGCGGCGTTGACGGTAAGACCGGCAATCTGGTCGCGGTCGGCGAGCGCCACCAGCAACTGATCGGTGCAGAGGTTGAGGGAAACGATGCGCTGCGGTCGCGCCGCCGCCGCGGCTGGCGGCGCCGGCAGCAGCACCAGCAGCAGAACCAGCAGCGGAACAGGGGCAAGCGCGCGACTCATGATGGCGACGTTTCTAGCGCCGGCGGCCGGGCACGCAAGGACGGCCGGCGATGACGGTCCGCCGCCGTCATCCGCTGCTGCTGCCGGGGCTGTCGGCGCTGCTGGTCGCGGCCATGCTGCTGTCGCTTGCCGTCGGCCCGGTGCCGCTGTCGCCGGCGACGGTCGCCTCGGCCCTCATCGGCGGCGTCGGCGGCGGCGGCGGCGGCGACAGCGACACCGCCCGCATCATCGTCCGCACCCTTCGCCTGCCGCGGATGCTGGTGGGCGCCATGGTCGGCGGAATGCTCGGGCTTTCGGGGGCGGTTCTCCAGGGCTATCTTCGCAACCCGCTCGCCGAGCCGTCGGTGATCGGCGCTTCGAACGCGGCGGCGCTGGGCGCCGTGATCGCGCTTTATTTCGGCTTCAGCGAACTGCATGTCGCCGTGCTGCCGCTGCTGGCGATCCTCGTCAGCCTCGTCGCCCTCGCCGCGCTGTTCCTGCTGGCCGGCGGCTCGGAAAGCACCCTGACGCTGATCCTCGCCGGCATCGCCATCGCCACCCTCGCCGGCGCCGGCATCAGCCTCGCCCTCAACCTCGCCCCCAATCCGTTCGCGGCGATGGAAATCATGACCTGGCTGCTCGGCTCGATCGAGAACCGCGCCTTGAGCCATGTGTGGATCGCCCTGCCCTGCATCCTGATCGGCGCCGCGCTGCTGTTTTCCTCGGGCCATGCGCTCGATGCCCTCGCCATCGGCGAGGACGGCGCCCGCTCGCTTGGCGTCGACCTCGGCCGCGCGCGGGCGCTGGTGCTGCTGGGGACGGCGATCGGCGTCGGCGGCGCCGTCTCCGTCTCGGGCGCCATCGGCTTCGTCGGCCTCATCGTGCCGCACCTGGTGCGCCCGCTGACCGACCACAGCCCCTCGGCCACCCTCGTGCCGTCCTTTCTGGGCGGCGCGGCGCTGCTGACGGCGGCCGATGTCGCCGTCCGCCTGGTGCCGACGACGACGGAACTGAAGCTGGGCGTCGTCACCGCCTTTCTGGGCGTGCCGGTGTTCCTGGCCTATCTGCTGAAGGAACGGCGGCTGTGGTAGAGATCGCCTTTGATGCCGTCCATGTGCGCCTGGGGGATCGCGCGGCGGTGCGCGGCGTCAGCGCCAGCCTGCGGGGCGGCCTCCTCACCGGAATCATCGGCCCCAACGGCGCCGGAAAATCGACGCTGGTGCGCGCCGCCCTCGGCCTGCTGCCGCTCGCCTCCGGGCGGGTGCTGCTGGATGGCGAAGCGCTCGCCGCGCTGCCGCGAAAGGCGCTGGCCCGGCGCATCGCCTATCTGCCGCAGGGGCAGACGCTGCACTGGCCGCTGGCCGTCGAGCGGCTGGTGGCGCTTGGCCGGCTGCCGCACCTCGCCCCTTTCTCGACGCTTGGCGCCGACGACGAGGCGGCGGTCGAGGCGGCGATGCGGCGCGCCGACGTGCTGGCCCTCCGGGATCGAAACGCCCTTGCCCTTTCCGGGGGCGA
>CAYYGQ010000267.1:0-2404 GCA_964471485.1 uncultured Sandaracinobacter sp.
GGGCAGCGGCCGCGAAACCGCCTGTTCCTGCCCCATGGCACGGATGCGGCCACCGCCGCCCGCCTGCGCGCCGAGGGCTGGAGCACGGTCCAGGCGCTGTCGGCCACGGAAACGCCTGCTTCCTGCACGCACGTCTGGAATGGTACGTCGGCAACCGCTAAGGGCTGACGCGAAAGGAACATCGCTTTGGCCAATGTCGTGGTGATCGGCACCCAATGGGGTGACGAAGGCAAGGGCAAGATTGTCGACTGGCTGTCGGCGCGCGCCGATGTCGTCGTGCGCTTTCAGGGCGGGCACAACGCCGGCCATACGCTGGTGATCGGCAACGAGACCTACAAGCTGTCGCTGCTGCCGTCGGGGATCGTTCGCGGCACGCTGTCGCTCATTGGCAACGGCGTCGTCCTCGACCCATGGGCGCTGACCAGCGAGATCGGCAAGCTGCGCGGGCAGGGCGTCAAGATCGACCCGGAAAAGCTGAAGATCGCCGAAAATTGCGTGCTGATCCTGCCCTTCCACCGCGATCTCGACGCGCTTCGGGAAGACGCCAGCGGCGCCGGCCGCATCGGCACCACCAGGCGCGGCATCGGCCCGGCCTATGAAGACAAGGTGGGCAGGCGCGCCCTTCGCCTCTGCGACCTCGCCGATCTCGATTCGGCCGCCCCGCAGATCGACCGGCTGATGGCGCACCACAACGCCCTTCGCGCCGGCTTCGGCGTCGATCCCATCGACCGCGAGGCGCTGCTGGCCGAACTTCGCGCCATCGCCGGCGAGGTGCTGCCCTATGCGGCGCCGATCTGGCAGACGCTCGCCACCAAGCGCCGCCAGCGCGCCCGCATCCTCTTCGAAGGCGCGCAAGGCGTGCTGCTCGATGTCGACCACGGCACCTATCCGTTCGTCACCTCGTCGAACGTCGTCGCCGGCCAGGCGGCGGCCGGCTCGGGGCTTGGGCCTTCGGCGCTCAACTATGTGCTGGGGATCGTCAAGGCCTACACCACGCGCGTCGGCTCCGGCCCGTTCCCGACGGAACTGACCGACGAGACCGGGGAGCGGCTGGGCGTTCGCGGCCGCGAATTCGGCACCGTCACCGGGCGGAAACGCCGCTGCGGCTGGTTCGACGCCGCCCTCGTCCGCCAGTCGGTGGCGCTGTCCGGGGTCGACGGCATCGCCCTCACCAAGCTCGACGTGCTCGACGGCTTCGAGGAACTTCTGGTCTGCACCGGCTATGAAATCGACGGCGAACATTTCGACCATCTGCCGGCCGCCACCAACGCCCAGAATGCGGCGAAACCAGTCTACGAACGCTTCGAAGGCTGGCGGGAATCGACGCAGGGGGCGCGCAGCTGGGCCGATCTTCCAGCGGCCGCCATCAAATATATCCGCCGCATCGAGGAACTGATCGACTGCCCGGTGGCGCTCGTCAGCACCTCGCCCGAGCGCGACGACACCATCCTGGTCCGCGACCCGTTCCGCGACTGAGGCGGTTCCGCCGGCCCGCATTTGCCGCTAGCAAGGACGGCATGGCGACCACTGCCGCAATCGGCCGGATTCTGCTGCTGGCGGCGCTGCTGGCGGCGCTGGCCTTCGTCGTGGCGCGGGAACTGCGCGGGCCGCCGCTGAAGCCGTGGCACAGCCTCGCCGCCGACGAGCCGAACGCCAGCGCCATCGACAGCATGGACTGGAGCGACTGGCTTGCAAACGAAGAGGCGCTGTTCGCCAAGGTGGCGCGCGCCATGGATCAGGCGCTCGCCGCCGAGGACCGCACCGCCGCCAACCGCTACTGGAGCGGTTCGCCGGCAAATCCGGCGCGGCTGCCGCGCAACTGGAACCGAAGCTTCGAACTGCACCCGCAAGGCCCGCCGCAAGGGGTGGCGGTGCTGCTGCACGGCCTTTCCGATTCGCCCTACAGCATGCGGCACCTGGCGCTGCACTACCAGCAGCGCGGCTGGGCGGCGGTCGCCATGCGCCTGCCCGGCCATGGCACGGTGCCGGGCGCCCTCGCCCGCACCAGCCGCCAGCAGTGGCTGGCGGCGACCAGGCTGGCCATGCGCGAGGCCATGCGCCTGGCGCCAGGGAAACCGATCCATCTGATCGGCTATTCGAACGGCGCCGCCCTCGCCCTGGTCCACACGCTCGATTCGCTGAACCAACCCGCCCAACCCGCCCAACCCTCCCAACCCGCCCTGGGCACGCCGCAGGCCCTGGTGCTGCTGTCGCCGATGATCGACCTTCCCGCCCCGGCGGCGCTGCGCCGTCTGGCAATGATCCCGGCGCTGCTGCCATTAACGGCGAAATCCGCCTGGCTCGATGTGCTGCCGGAACTCAACCCTTTCAAGTACAAGTGCTTCTCCATCCACGCCGCCGCAGAGGCCGACGGCATGACCCGGCTGCTGAAAGAGCGCCTGGC
>CAYYGQ010000268.1:0-2391 GCA_964471485.1 uncultured Sandaracinobacter sp.
ACGCCACCCAGTCGATCATCATGATCGGCGAGATCGGCGGCTCGGCCGAGGAAGAAGCGGCGCAGTTCCTGAAGGACGAGGCGAAGCGCGGCCGTTCGAAGCCGACGGTCGGCTTCATCGCCGGCACCACCGCCCCTCCGGGGCGGCGCATGGGCCACGCCGGCGCCATCGTTTCCGGCGGGCAGGGCAAGGCCGAGGACAAGATCGCGGCGATGGAATCGGCCGGCATCCGCGTCAGCCCCAGCCCGTCCGAACTCGGGCGGACACTGAAGGCCATGCTGGCGGGCTGACCATGGCCCATGGCTGCCGGAAAGGGTGGATTTTTCCGCCCTTTCCGGCGGCATTCCCTGCATTCGCGGCTGGATAGCAGCCATGCGAGCCGTTTATAGGACGTAGGAGGTTGAGATAGCGGGCAGGTGCCGCTATCCCGGACTTCTGGACGGCCTGAAGAGGTTCACGAATGCAAAACGATCAGGGACTCCCTGAATCCATGCCGCGCCCGAGCTGGGCCAGAAGCAATTGGCCGCTCATCCCCGACGACGATCTGACGCTGGCGCTCGACGCCGGGCTTCCAGAGCGTGCCGCCGCCGCGGTGGCGCGGGCGAACGGCAAGCCGGCGCCGGTCGAGGATTCGACGGCGGCAAAGCAGGCCGCAAGGCGCGCCGCCGACAACACGGTGCGGGCGACCATGCTGATCCGCACCTATCGGGTTCGCGGCCACCTTGCCGCCAATCTCGATCCGCTGGGCCTGGCCGACCGGCCGCTTCCGGCCGATCTCACGCCCGAATACCACGGCTTCGACGATCCGAATCAGCGCATCTATCTCGGCGGCATGTTCGGCGGCCTCGAAACCGTGACGGTCGCCGAACTGGTGGAGACGCTTCGCGCCAATTACTGCGGCCATGTCGGCCTTGAATATATGCACATCAACGATGTCGAGGAACGGCGTTTTCTTCAGGAGCGGTTCGAGGGCCGCGACAAGGAAATCCACTTCACCAACAAGGGCAAGAAGGCGATCCTCAACAAGCTGATCGAAGCCGAGCAGTTCGAAAAATTCCTGGCGCGGAAATATGTCGGCACCAAGCGTTTCGGTCTCGACGGCGGCGAGGCGGCCATCCCGGCGCTGGAATCGATCATCAAGGTCGGCGGTGCCCACGGCGTGCGCGAGATCGTCATCGGCATGCCGCACCGCGGGCGGCTGAACGTGCTGGCAAGCGTGATGGGGAAGCGCTACCAGGCCATCTTCCATGAATTTTCCGGCGGCTCGTCCAACCCCGACGATGTCGGCGGCTCGGGCGATGTCAAATACCACCTCGGCGCTTCCGCCGACCGCGAGTTCGACGGCAATCATGTGCACCTGTCGCTGACCGCCAACCCGTCGCACCTGGAAGCGGTCGATCCGGTGGTGCTGGGGAAGGCGCGGGCGACGCAGTGGATTCTGGGCCTTAAGGATCCGGCGAAAACGCGCGACCAGTTGCACGACGAAGTGCTGCCGATCCTGATGCACGGCGATGCCGCCTTCGCGGCCCAGGGCATCGTCGCCGAATGCTTCGGCTTTTCCGGGGTGCCCGGCTATTCGACGGGCGGCACCATCCATTTCGTCGTCAACAACCAGATCGGTTTTACGACGTCGCCCAATTTCGGCCGCTCCAGCCCCTATCCGTCCGACATCGCCAAGATGGTGCAGGCGCCGATCTTCCACGTTTACGGCGACGATCCCGAGGCCGTCACCTTCGCCACCAAGATCGCCACGGAATTCCGGCAGAAGTTCAACCGCGATGTCGTCGTCGACATGTGGTGCTACCGCCGCTTCGGCCACAACGAGGCCGACGAGCCTTCCTTCACCCAGCCGCTGATGTATGCCGCCATCCACGGCCACCCGTCGGTCGCCAGCCTTTATGGCGAGCGGCTGGTGAACGAAGGCGTGACGACGGCCGAAGAAATCGCCGCCATGGAGAAGGACTTTGTCGGCCAGTTGGAAGTGGACTTCCAGGCGGCGGCCGACTTCCGGCCGGAAAAGGCCGAATGGTTCAGCGGCTATTGGGAAGGGCTGCACCAGCCGGTCGATCCGGTGACGGCAAGGCGCGCCGCCGATACCGGCGTGCCGGTGGCCGAACTGCGCTCGGTTGCCGAACGCATCCTGGCGGTTCCGGAGGGGCTTGAAATCCACCGCACGTTGCGGCGGGTGCTGAAAGCCCGGGTGGAGACCATCGAATCCGGCGCGCACATCGACTGGGCGACGGCCGAAAGCCTGGCGTTTGGCACCCTTGTCAGCCGCGAGGGCGAGAAATTCTCGGTGCGCCTGTCCGGCCAGGACAGCGGCCGCGGCACCTTCTCGCAGCGCCACGCCGTCTGGGTCGACCAGAAGACCGGCGCCAAATACACCCCGCT
>CAYYGQ010000269.1:0-2382 GCA_964471485.1 uncultured Sandaracinobacter sp.
GATTTCATGACCTTCGTGCTGCAATCGGACATCGACGGCCGCCATCCGACCGACATCGAGGTCCGCAGCATCACCATGCTGCTGTTCGTCGCCGGCCTCGACACGGTGGCGGCGGCGCTGGCCTTCGACCTGCTCTATCTGGCCCGCAACCACCAGGCGCAACAGCAGCTGCGCGACAATCCGGCCGGAATCGTGCTGGCGCTGGAAGAACTGCTGCGCGTCTTCCCGTCGGTGACGCCGCTGCGGCGGGCGGCGCGCGACATCGAACTGCACGGCGTGCAGATCCGCAAGGGCGATCTGGTCGCCTGCCCGTCGATGACCGCCAACCGCGATCCGGCGGAATTCCCCGAACCGGACGAGGTCCGCCTCGACCGCGCCAACAACCGCCACGTCGCCTTTTCCTACGGCCCGCACCGCTGCCTCGGCTCGCACCTGGCGCGGCGCGAGATCCAGATCGGCATCGAGGAAATGCTGGCGCGGCTGCCGATGTTCTCGCTGGTGGAGGCGAAGGCGCCGATCGTCCACGGCGGTTTCGTTTTCGGAGTGAACGATCTGTGGATCGACTGGTCCGGCAGGGAGGCGGCCTGATGAAACTGAAGGTGAACTGGGAAAAATGCCAGGGCAACGCCCGCTGCTGGTCGACGGCCCCCCATGTCTTCAAGCTCGACGACGAAGGCTATATCGAGCACCACGACATCGAGGTGCCGGAAGGCGCCGAAGACGATGCCAGGCGTGGCGCCGGGCTTTGCCCCGAGCGCGTCTTCACCGTGATCGAGGAATCGGGCAAAGAACTGGGCGGGGAATAAGCAAAGGCCCGGGCCGGTCATCCGGCCCGGGCCTTGGTTCGTTCCGGCTGTTCCCTCAGGCCGGCGCTTTCACCAGCCCTTCCCGCCACAGGGTCGGCAGCACGTCTTTCTCGAACAGGCGCAGGCTTTTCCACGACAGCTCGGGATCGAGACCGCCCAGAAGGGCGTGGAAGTTGATCGCCGTGTCGTCGGGAAGGCCGCGCAGATAGGCGAGGCATTCGCCGGGCGTCAGCACCTTGATGTTCGGCATCGCCTTCAACGCCTCCACCGTTTCCGCCGCCTTGTAGAGGGTCTGGCCGGTGCCGCGCTCGGTGGCCCATTCGGCGTAGGTGTTGGTGGCGTAGGCGACGTGCGGCGCCACCAGCGGCCAGTCGCGGTCCGGGTCGTCGGTGACATAGAGGAAGCTCGCCGCCGTTTTCATATAAGGCTCGGGCGGCGGGAAGCCGGCGGCCGCCCGCTCGGCCTTGTAGACCTGGAACAGGTCGGGGTGGCCGGGGAAATACTGGAAGCCGCGCTTTGCGGCGCGGACGGCGGATTTCTCGGTGGAGCCGCCCATGTAGATTTTCGGGCCGCCCGGCTGCACCGGCTTCGGCGTCACGCGCACCATGCGCCCTTCGAACTCGAACGGCTCGCCGGTCCAGGCGCTGGCGAGGGTGTCGAGCGCATGGTTCATGATGGCGAGGCGCTTCTTGATGTCGAGACCGAACATCTCGAACTCGTGCGGGCGGTAGCCCATGCCGGCGGTCAGCCAGACGCGGCCGTTCGACAGATTGTCGAGCACGGCCAGATCCTCGGCCAGGCGCAGCGGATGGTGCATCGTCACCACCAGCGCCGACAGGTGGGCGACGATGTTGTCCGTCGCCCCCAGCACCGCCCCCGCCAGCACCATCGGCGACGGGCAATAGCCATGTTCGGCGCCGTGATGCTCGGCCAGGAACACCTGGCGAAAGCCCAGCTTGTCGGCCCATTGCGCCTGCTCGATCGCCGCCCGGTAGAGGGCGGGGAGCGGCGCCCCGAAGTCGGGGCTGTTCATGTCGTAGCGCAGATTGAGTTCCATCTTGCTTCCCCTCGAACGGTCAGGCGGTGACGCGGGACTTGATGCGCCCGGTCACGTCTTCGGGCTGGACGGCGATGCCGCGGGCGATGAGGTCGGCGATGGCCGCTTCGTCATAGCCAAGCTCGGTCAGCAGCGCCCGGCTGTGTTCGCCGAGGCGCGGCGCCGATTTCGTCGCCCGGCCCGGCGTTTTCGACAGCCAGTTGAACAGGCCCACCTGCCGCACATGGCCGTACATGGAATCGAAATTCTCGATGACGCGGCCGCTTTCGAGCGCCCAGTCCGCCCACAGCGCCTCGTCGATCCAGCTATCCTCGCGGACGATTTCGGCCGCCGCCCCGGCGGCGTCCAGCGCGGCGAAGGCGGCCGCCTTGTCGCGGGCGGCGAACCAGGGGTCGAGCAGGTCCAGAAGGGCGCGGTCGTTGTCGTGGCGCAGCTTGGCGGTGGCAAAGCGCGGGTCGGCGGCGAGGGCCGGCTGGCCGATCGCCGTGGCGCGCGCCCGGAAGCGGCGGTCGCTGCGGC
>CAYYGQ010000270.1:0-2370 GCA_964471485.1 uncultured Sandaracinobacter sp.
AGGCAGCGGTTTTTGGTACCGTGTACCGTAGGTTCGAATCCTACCACCCCAGCCAATGACCTCGAAAAACACCATACTTCCCAATGGGATAGCCGCCCTTCAAGCGGCCAGCCTCCCGTCTGCACGTCGCGGTGCTTCACAAACTGCTTCACATCGGTCTGAGAACAGGCCGCGCGGCGCGGGCAGAAGATGGGGTTTGCACCTGGTCCGCAGAAACGGTGTCTTCCACTTTCGCCGCCGTTGGCCCGAAAAAATCCGGCGTCTTGGTGCGCCGGAATTTCTGTCCGTTTCGCTCCGTACCCAGGTTCTGTCCGAAGCGGTGAAGCGGTCACACCCGATATCGAGACCAGCCGCGACTGGCTTCGCCGCCTCAATGAGTTCGGCATCCCCAATTCCGGCGAGGTCGATCGGTTTTATTTCCGCAGCCTCTATTTCCGCGAACCCGGCGGCAACCTGTTCGAGATCGCGACCGACGGGCCGGGCTTCGCCGTGGACGAGCCGATGGAGACGCTGGGCGAAAGCCTGTCGCTGCCGCCTTTCCTTGAGGACCGGCGGCGGCAGATCGAAGCGGGGTTGAAGCCGCTCGACTGACCAGGTGGCCGCCGGGGGAGCCCGGCGGCCATTTCGTGCTTTCAATGGCGCGCGATATGGTGAACGACAGGCCATGGCGTGGTCTGATCGCCAGCGCCCCCTATGCGCCGCAGCTTTAACCCTCGAACGGAGACATCCCGTGATTGAAATTCTCGGCCTGTCCGGCAGCCTGCGCCGCGCCTCCTACAACACCGGCCTTCTGCGCGCCGCCGCCGGGCTTGCGCCCGAGGGTGTCACGATCACCATCGGCGCGATCCGTGAGGTGCCGCTTTACGATGCCGATCTGGAAGACGAGAGCGGCCTGCCGCCCGCCGTTCAGACCCTGCAGGACCAACTGGCCGCCGCCGACGGGCTGCTGCTGGTGACGCCGGAATACAACAACGGCGTCCCCGGCGTCTTCAAGAACGTCATCGACTGGATGTCGCGCGGGCCGGGGCTGGCCCATTTCGCGGGCAAGCCTGTCGCGCTGATCGGCGCCTCGCCCGGCGGGTTCGGCACGATCCTGAGCCAGGCGCATTGGTTGCCGGTGCTGCGCACCCTCAGGACGCGGCCCTGGCTGGACGGGCGGCTGATGGTCTCGCGCGCGGCGTCGCATTTCGATGAGGCGGGCAGTTTGGCTGACGAGGCGACCCGCAAGCGGCTGGCCGATTTCGTCGCAGGATTTGCCTCCTCCATCCAAAAGGAATAGCGGGCGCCAGCGGGTCAGGCGGCCAACCAGCGCGCCGCGATCTCGATGTCCGCCGCGCCCAGATCGTGACCGCCAGGCACCGTGTGGCTTTCAACATCGGCGCCGCCAGCGCGCAGGGCCCGCTCCAGGGCTGACGCCATGTGCCCGAAAGGATCGCCGGCGCCATTCACGAGCAGCACCTTGCTGCCTGCCAGATCGGCCGCCGGCGGCTCTTCCAGCACCTGAATCCCGCGCAACAGGACCGCGCGCCCCATGGTGCCGGGATGAAGCTGCATCACTGCGCCCAGCAGGTTGGCGCCATTGGAATAGCCCAGAAAGCTCAACCGCCCTGCATCAAGCCCATAGCCCGACAGCGCGCCCCGCACGAACGCCGCAAAGGCCTCGGCCTCGGCGCGGATATCTCCCTGGTCGTAAGTGACCGCATCGAAACGGCGAAACCAGCGGTTGATGCCTTCCTCGGTCGAGCGGCCGCGCACCCCCAGCAGCGTCGCGCGTGGCGCGATCCGGTGGGCGAGCGGCATCAGGTCGGCCTCGGTCCCGCCGGTGCCATGCAGCAGAATGAAGGTGCTGCCGTCGGGATTGTCGGGGCGGTGGAAGCGGTGGATGAAGGGCAGATCGCGAATCGGGAATCTTTCCTCGCCGGGCAGGGCGAATTGCGGCAACATCAGTTTCAGATCCTGGGCGCGGCCCGCCTCCTGTGGTGGAACGAACAATGTCCGGCCCAGCCGGTCCAGAGGTTCGTCCACGGCAAAACCGGGACCGTCCGTGGCATGTTCGATCAGTGCTCCGGCAGGTTCGCGCATGTAGAGCGACAGGAAATACTTGCGGTCGCGGATTTCCGAGGGCTCGGCGCCGCCCGGCAGTCGCCGCAGCGTCGCCCCATCCGCCGCGCGGAAGGCGACATGATCGACGATCCCGGCGCCCGGGATGCTCGGCACGAACCCGGTGGCGTCGCGGACATCGACAGCGTCACGCTCCGAGGCGAGCCGCCGGATCGCGCCCTCTCTGGCGCCGTCGCGATATCCGAAATGGCCGAGGAACGCGGCCGTCTCATCGGGCCGCGCTGACAGCAGAGTAACGGAATGCAGGCG
>CAYYGQ010000271.1:0-2356 GCA_964471485.1 uncultured Sandaracinobacter sp.
TTCGGGGTCTCTATATCCCCCGAACGACACCTGCAATCCGCGCACACCGAAGCGACAGAAAGGCGCACATGCCCTGGCAGAACAACGAGGACGGCGACGACGGCGGCCGCAAGGAGGAAGGCGGCGGGCCGCGCAATCCCTGGGGCGGCAAAAACGAGGGCGACGGCGGCAAGGGAGGGCCGCGCAACCCCTGGGGCCAGCCGGGCGAGCCACGCGGCGATCGGCCGCGCGGCAATGGCGGCGCCCCCGACTTCGACGAATTCATCCGCCGCAGCCAGGAACGGCTGCGGCAGCTTGGCGGCGGCGGTTCCGGCGGCGGCGGCGGCCGGCGTGGCCCGGCCATGCCCAGCCTGCCCTGGGGAATGCTGGCCGGCGGCGCCATCCTGCTGCTGCTGGCGGTGACATCGGCCTATCAGGTCGGCCCCGG
This sequence comes from uncultured Sandaracinobacter sp., assembly GCA_964471485.1. Taxonomy (GTDB): domain Bacteria; phylum Pseudomonadota; class Alphaproteobacteria; order Sphingomonadales; family Sphingomonadaceae; genus Sandaracinobacteroides. Next base: position 428 of record CAYYGQ010000271.1, read on the forward strand.
CGAGCGCGGTGTCGTTACCCGGCTCGGCAAATACAGCTCCACGAGCGGCCCCGGCTTCCACTTGAAGCTGCCGGCGCCGATCGACCATGTGACCAAGGTGAACTACGAAGACATCCGCACCACGCTCATCGGCAGCACCGGCGGCGAAGATGAAAATCTGATGATCACCGGCGACGGCAATGTCATCAGCATCGCCTATGCGGTGCGCTGGCGGGTGAAGAACGCCGAGGACTTCCTGTTCCAGATCGCCAACCCCGACGCGACCGTCCGCGACGCCACCGAATCGGCCATGCGCGAAGTCATCGGCCGCACCACGCTCGACAACGCCATCGGCCCGGAACGCGCCGAAATCGCCGAACTGGTGCGCGAACGGGTGCAGGAGATCCTCGACGAATATGGCGCCGGCGTGCTGGTGCAGGGCGTCGATGTCAACAAGGCCGACCCGCCGGCCGCGGTCGACGAAGCGTTCAAGGACGTGTCGGCGGCGCAGCAGGACGCCGAGCAGTTCCTCAACCAGGCCCGCGCCTACGCCCAGCAAATCCAGGCGCAGGCCGCCGGCGCCACGGCCGCCTTCGACAAGGTTTACGCCGAATATCGCCTGGCCCCCGAAGTAACGCGCAAGCGCATGTATCTGGAAACGATGGAAAACGTCCTGACAAAGGTGGATACGACCGTGATCGAGGCCCCCGGCGTGCAAACCTATCTGCCGCTGACCGAGGTGCAGAATCGGGCACGGATGGCCGCCCAGCAGCAGCAGCAACCGGAGGCGGCGAAATGAGGAGCATTTCCCCCCGCGCCGCCATCATCGCCGCCGGCGCGCTGTTCGTCGCCGTCTTCCTGCTGTCGACCGCCGTTTTGCGCGTGCCCGAAGACCAGCAGGCCATCGTCCTTCAGCTTGGCCGGCCCGTCGCCACGGTGAACCGCTACAAGCCGAACCAGCCGTTCGGCGAGACCGGCGCCGGCATCGTGCTCATCACCCCGTTCCTGCAGAACGCCATTCTGGTCGACAAGCGCATCCAGTCGCTCGACATCACGCCGCAGACGGTGCTTTCGACCGACCAGTTGCGCCTGGTGGTGGACGCCTTCGCCCGCTATCGGATCGTCGATCCGGTGATGATGTACCAGACGGTCCGCAGCGAAACCCGCCTCACCGACGAACTGTCGCGAATCCTGTCGTCCAGAATCCGCAACGAATTGGGTTCGCAGCGCTTCGATGCCATGCTGTCGCCGGAACGCGGCCGCTCGACCGACCGCATTCTCGCCGCCGTCAACCGCGCCGCCCATGCCTATGGGGTGGAAATGGTCGACGTGCGAATCAAGCGCGCCGACCTGCCGACCGGAAGCCCGCTTGACGCCGCCTTCGAACGGATGCGGACGGCGCGCCAGCAGGAAGCGCTCACCATCCGCGCGCAAGGGGCAAAAGACGCGCAGATCATCCGCGCCGACGCCGACGCCAACGCCGCCAAGGTCTATGCGGAAAGCTTCAGCAAAGACCCGCAATTCTACGCCTTCTACCGTTCGATGGAGGCCTACCGGCGCAGCTTCGGTTCGCAGAACAGCCAGGTGGTGCTCAGCCCCTCGAACGAATTTCTGCGTGAATTTCAGGGTCAGCGCGGCAACTGATGCTGCTATGGATGGTGGCGATTTGCGGCCGGACGTTCGCTATTCACGCCCGATTAAATCGCGAATCCCGATAGCGCGCGCATAACCAGTGAAGCGGAGTCCCAAGTGACCGAGAACCACGCCACCGACAACCATGCTCAGGAAACAAATGCGTGCGCCACCGCGCCGCGCCGCGGCTATCTGCTGACGGCGGCGATTTCCGCCGTGGCCGCCGCCATCATCGCCCCCACCATTCCAGTGCTTGCTCACTCGCGGGCCGCCCACTCGCACGCGGGCAATGCCGCCCAGCCCGCCGCCCAGCCGCTC
>CAYYGQ010000272.1:0-2328 GCA_964471485.1 uncultured Sandaracinobacter sp.
GGCCGAGGATCTGGGCGGCGTGGTGGATACGGCGGGCGACCTTACCGCCACCGCCTGCCTGGCCGCGGAGGCGCGGCTGCAAGCGGTGCTGCGGACGCGGGAGGATGTGGCGGTGGCCGGTCTCGACGTGGCGGCAGCCTTTTTCCGCCGCCTCGACCGCGATTGCGAAATCGTGCCGCTGGCGCGGGACGGGGCGGATGTCGCGGCCGGCGCCCGGCTGATGGCGCTTTCGGGGAACGCCCGCGCCCTGCTGGCCGCCGAACGCTCGGCCCTCAATATCCTCCAGCATCTGACCGGGATCGCCACGCTGACCCGCCGCTATGCGCGGGCGATCGAGGGAACGAAGGCGGTGCTGCTGGACACCCGGAAGACGCTTCCGGGCCTGCGCGCCCTGGAAAAAATGGCCGTCGTCGCCGGTGGCGGCCGCAACCACCGCATGGGCCTTTACGACGCGCCGATGGTGAAGGACAATCACATCGCCGCCGCCGGCGGCGTTGGCGCGGCCGTTGCCGCCTGCAAGAAGGCCGGGCTGGCCAACATCACCGTCGAGGTGGACCGGCTGGAGCAGATCGAGCAAGCGATCGAGGCCGGCGCCGACCGACTGCTGCTCGACAATATGGCGCCGGAACTGTTGCGGCGGGCGGTGGCGCTGGTTGGCGGCCGCGTGCCGACCGAGGCGTCGGGCGGCGTCACCCTCGAAACCATCGGCGCCATCGCCGCCACCGGGGTCGATTTCATCTCCGTCGGCCGCATCACCCAGTCGGCGCCGGCCGCCGACATCGGCATGGACTGGGGCTGAGGGCGGCTTCCCTCAACGTTCCGCCTGCCTCGGGATGAGGCGCCGCGCCACCAGATAGCCGACCCCGGCGCGAAACAGCAGCCCCGACACTTGCGCGATGGCGGCGCCGACCAGGCCCTGCGCCGGAATCAGCATGAGGGCAAGGCCGATGGTGAGGACGAGGCCGCCGATGGTCAGCCACAGGTCGACGCGCTGGTTCCCGGACATCACCAGCATGGCGCCAAGCGGGCCGCGAAGCACATTCCCCAACTGGCCGATGGCAAGCACGACGATGGCCGGCCCGGCGATGGCGAAGCCGGGACCGAACAGCAGGCCGAGCAGGCGGCCCGGCGCCATCCACAGCAGCAGCAGCACGGGGGCGGTAAGGCCGAGCATCAGCAGGGTGGCGCGGCGGTGGATGGCCCAGGCGCGATCCGGCCGGCCGGAGCGGAATTCGGCGGCGATTTCCGCCGACACGAAGGATTCGGTGGTGGCAACGAGGGTGGTGATGACGGTGATCACCTGGATGGCAACGCGGAACGCCCCGGTTTCGGCGGCGCCCATGGTCGACGACAGCCGCGCCAGCAGCATCCAGTCGGCGAACAGTTGCAGGAACAGGCTGCCCATCACGGGGAGGCCGGCCAGCAGCAGCTGGGGCGGGAAGATGCTGGTTCCGCCACCGTCCCCGCCGTCGACAGCCCAGCGCCGCAGTCGCGGCGCCAGCATCGCCCAGACGGCCGCCCCGGCCAGCAGTTGCGCCAGCAGCATGATCGCGGTTGCCTCTGCGGCGGATGGCGCAAGGCCGAGGATGAAGACCGGCAGCAGCACGGCCAGGAACAGATAGGTTGGAACCGCCTCGACCAGTTGGCCAAGCACCGGCGAGCCGGCGCCCCGCAGCCCCGCGACGCCGGTGCGGAGCAGGGGCCAGAACAGCGCCGAGCCGATGGCTACCAGCATGGCGTTGCCGCCGCCGATCCGCTCGACCAGCGGGGTGCCGAGGGCGATGGCGGCGTAGGCGATGGCGGTGAGTGCGGCCGTTGCCATGATGGTGCGGGTGATCGAGCGGACGGCCGCCCGCGCCCGCGGGCCGTTTCCCTCGCGCAGGTCGCCGGCCACTTCGCGGATGAGAATGCGGTCGAGGCCGAGCATGGCGAAGCTTGCCAGCAGATTGGCCGTGCTCATGGCCAGCGCATAGTCGCCGATCACCGCCGGCCCGGCGAGCCGCGCCAGCATCATGGTGGAGAGGAACGAAGCGACGGCGACCCCGCCGGCGATCGCATAGGCAAGGAACATCGGGTTCCAGAGGCGCGCCGGAAGCGCACGGAACAGACGGGGCGGCAACGGCAGGATCCGGTTCAGGCGCCAGTCCAGCGGCGATACCAGTCGACGAAACGGGGAATGCCCGAATCGAGGCTGGTGGCCGGCTGGAAGCCGAGGTCGCGCTGGATGGCGTCGATGTCGGCGTAGGTTTCCTTGACGTCGCCGGGCTGCATCGGCAGCATGATCATGGTCGCCTTGCGGCCCAGCGCCCGCTCCAGCAGGCCGATCAT
>CAYYGQ010000273.1:0-2237 GCA_964471485.1 uncultured Sandaracinobacter sp.
GGGACGAATACCAGGACAGCAACACCGCCCAATATCTGTGGCTGCGGCTGCTGGCGCAGGGCAAGCCGGCATCGCAAGCCAATATCTGCGTGGTGGGCGACGACGACCAGTCCATCTATGGCTGGCGCGGCGCCGAGGTCGACAACATCCTGCGCTTCGAACAGGATTTCCCCGGCGCCCGCGTCATCCGCCTGGAACAGAATTACCGCTCCACCCCGCACATCCTCGCCGCCGCCTCGGGCGTCATCGCCAACAACCGCAGCCGTTTGGGGAAAACGCTGTGGACCAGCGTCACCTCCGGCGAAAAGCTGCGCGTCACCGGCGTCTGGGACGGCGCCGAGGAAGCGCGGATCGTCGGCGAGCGCATCGAACGATTGCTGCGCGAAGGGGCCGACGCGTCCGAAATCGCCATCCTGGTGCGCGCCAGTTTCCAGACCCGCGAGTTCGAGGACCGCTTCCTGGCCATCGCCCTCCCCTACCGCATCGTTGGCGGCTTCCGTTTCTACGAGCGGGCGGAAATCCGCGACGCCATCGCCTATCTCAGGATCATCGCCCAGGAGGACGACGGCCTCGCCTTCGAGCGCATCATCAACGTGCCGAAGCGCGGCCTCGGCGACAAGACGCAGGCAAAAATCCAGGCCCACGCCCGGAACAGCCGCCTGTCGCTGGCGCTCGCTGCCCAGGCCCTGACCGATAGCGGCGAACTGCCGGCGGCCGCCCGCCATTCGCTCGGCCGGCTGCTATCTGCCATCCGTAGCTGGCGCGATCAGGTGGACGGCCTTGCCCTTGGCGCGCTGACGCAGACGGTGCTGGAGGAATCCGGCTATCTCGCCATGCTGGAAGCGGAAAAAAGCCCCGAATCCGCCGGCCGCATCGACAATCTCGCCGAACTGGTGCGGGCGATGGACGGCTTCGACGACCTGCAAGCCTTCCTGGAGCATGTGTCGCTGGTGATGGAGAATGAAGGCGCCGACAACGCCGGCAAGGTGACGCTGATGACCATCCACGCCGCCAAGGGGCTGGAATTCGACAATGTGTTCCTGCCCGGCTGGGAGGAAGGGCTGTTCCCGAGCCAGCGCGCGCTCGATGAAGGCGGCGCCGTCGCCCTCGAGGAAGAACGCCGCCTTGCCTATGTGGCCATCACCCGCGCCAGAAGACGGGCCAACATCCTGTTCGCCGCCAACCGCCGCGTCTATGGCCAGTGGATCAGCAGCCTGCCCAGCCGCTTTCTGGATGAACTGCCCGAGGAGCATGTGGAAACGGAATCGACGGTCGCCAGCGGCCATGGCGCCTGGCACGCCGCCGTCGCCACGCCAAGCCCGTTCCGCCACCAGCGCATCCCAGCCGCCAGCCGGCCGGCGGCCAGAAAGCCATCGGCGCCGGCCGGCCAGCCGCCCCGCACCGACATCGAAGCCGGCAACCGCGTCTTTCACAGCAAATTCGGCATGGGCACGGTCCGGGCGCGCGACGGCAACAAGCTTGCCATCGCCTTCGATCAGGCCGGCGACAAGATGGTGCTCGACAGCTTCGTCGAACTTCGCTGATTATTTCCCCTTGGTTTTCGCTTTCGGCGCCGGCGCCTTTGCACCGTTCGCCTGCAACAACACATAGGCGCGGATGGCGTCCGAATCGGTGGCGGAAAGACGCTTGCCGAACCCCGGCATGCCGTTTCCGGCGGCGGCGCCCTCGATCACCAGCGCATTCCAGCGATCGGCGTCGGCGGCAGCGGGCGACCAGCGCAGATCGGGCAGCAGCCCGGACGAAATCGCCATGCCGCCATGGCAGGCGGCGCACTGCCGGCTGTAGAGCTGCCGGCCCGCTTCCTGGGTGCCGAGATCGCCGAACGCCGCCGCCTGCGGCCCACGCTCGGCCGGGGCTTTGGCCGGATCCGTGGCCGTGGCCGGGGCCGCCTCGGGCAGCCGGCCCGTCGCGCCAAGGCGGAAGGCCACCACCAGGCCGCGATTGCCGGCGACCGGCCGATCGAACAAATAGCCGGCGGCCAGCGCCCGGGCGCCGCCAAGCCCGGTGGCCACCGCCACATATTGCTTGCCGCCCAGTTCATAGCTGATCGGCGGCGCGCCGATGCCGCTTTGCAGATCGCGACGCCACAGGCGCCGGCTGGTCACCGCATGATAGGCCGAGAAATTGCCGTCCGCCGCCCCCTGGAACACCAGGCCGGACGCGGTTGCCAGCACGCCGCCACCGCCCGCGGCCGGCTGCGCCACCGTCCAGCGCGC
>CAYYGQ010000274.1:0-2219 GCA_964471485.1 uncultured Sandaracinobacter sp.
ACATGCGAACGGGAACGTCGAGCAATCTTGAACCGGCGCTGGAGCATGGCATGGGGGCCATTCTGGCGGAAGGAAACTGGTTCAGCGCCGCCTGCGCCGACATCTTCAAGGCCTATCGCGCCAATGGCGACTGGAAGGCCGCGCTGGCGACGATGAACCGAAAGGCCGGCGGCCTGTTCGGAGCGATCCGCGACATCGGCTTTGAATCCTCGCTGCCCTTCATCATGAGCGTGCAGATGGGCGGCCCGGCCTTCTTCGGCCGTGCGCCGCTGGCCCAGCCGGATGCCGATGCACAGGCGGCCATTCGCGCTGCCTATGCCAAGGCCAAGGACGCCTGATTGCCGGCCTCTGCGCGCTGCCCGGAAAGGCGGCGCGCAGAGGCGCGGCCCTTGCATTGCCGGCGGCCGCGTTCCATCTGAAGGGCGGACGGCGAACGGACCTTCCAGTCAGGCTGCGCCCGGCATCCGGCCGTCCGGGTGGCTTGCAGGTGGCCCATGACCAGGAAACTCACCAGAAAACTTCTTGCCGAAAATCTGCGGCTGAAACGCGCCTATGATGCCGTGGCCGACGACGATGGCGCCCGCATTCTGGTCGAACGGCTGTGGCCGCGCGGCGTCAGCAAGGAGCGCGCGGCGCTCGACGACTGGCTGAAGGACATCGCGCCCTCGACCGAACTTCGCAAATGGTTCAACCACGAGCCGGCGAAATGGCCGGAATTCCAGCGGCGCTATCGGGCGGAGCTGCAAGGGCACGCCGATCTCGTCGGGCAGTTGCGGGCGCGGGCGGCGAAAGGCGTCGTCACCCTGATCTACGCCGCCCACGACGAGGAGCACAACGCCGCGCTGGTGCTGCGCGACCTGCTGCTGGGCCGCTGATGGCCAAGCCTTTTTTCACCATCGGCCATTCGACCCGAAGCGTCGAGGAACTGGCCGGCCTGCTGCAACAGTCCATGGTGGCGCGGCTGGTCGATGTCCGCACCGTGCCAAGATCGCGCGCCAATCCGCAGTTCAACCGCGACAGCCTGCCCGACAGCCTGGCCGGATACCGGATCGGCTACAGCTATCTGGAGGCGCTTGGCGGCCTGCGCGGCCGCTCGAAGACGGTGGCGAGCGACGTGAACGGCTTCTGGGACAATGACAGCTTCCACAATTACGCCGATCATGCGCTTGGCGCCGCTTTCAAGGCCGGCTTCGAACAATTGCTGGAACTGGGCCGCCGCGAACGGGTCGCCGTCATGTGCGCCGAAGCCGTCTGGTGGCGCTGCCACCGCCGCATCGTCGCCGACCATCTGCTGGCCCATGGCGAGGAAGTGTGGCACATTCTTTCCGCAGGCCATGTCGAACGCGCCAGCCTGACCAGGGGCGCGGTGGTCGGCGCGGACGGCCTGGTGCGCTATCCGGCGGCGCAGGCGTCGCTGGCGCTGTGAAGGAACTGCTGGACCCGCTGGATGCGCTGGCCGAACGCATCCGCCGCTGCCGCATCTGCCGCGACCGGCCGACCTATGGCGCGCCCCTGCCGCAGGAACCGAGGCCGCTGTTGCAGGTGTCGGCGACGGCGCGCATCTGCGTCGCCAGCCAGGCGCCGGGGGTGCGCGCCCACAACAGCGGCATCCCCTTCAACGACCCCTCGGGCGTGCGGCTGAGAGGCTGGATGGGGGTGACGGACGCCGAATTCTACGATGCCGCGAAGATCGCCATCCTGCCGATGGGCTTCTGCTTTCCCGGCACCAATGCGGCCGGAAGCGACCTGCCGCCGCGCCGCGAATGCGCCGAGAACTGGCACGGCGAGCTGTTCGCGCTGCTGCCGGGCATCGAACTGTTCCTGCTGATCGGGCAATATGCCCAGCGTTTCCACATGGGCGATGCGGTCAGGGGCAAGAGCCTGCACGCCCTGATGCTGGACTGGCGCTCTGTCTACCGCATCGGCGACCGGGTGCGGAAACTGCCGCTGCCGCATCCGTCGTGGCGCAACAGCGGCTGGCTGAAGCGCAACCCCTGGTTCGAGGCCGAACTGCTGCCCGTCCTTCGCGCCGACATCCGCCGCCTGCTCGGTTGATTACCAGAAGGCTTCCTTTTCCTTCGCCCGCCGGTCGAGTTCGGCGCGGCTCAGCCTTTCCGACGACGATTTCAACTGGCCGCAGGCGGCCATGATGTCGCGGCCGCGCGGCCGCCGCACTGGCGCGGAAATGCCGGCGGCGAAAACGATGTCGGAAAAGCGCT
>CAYYGQ010000275.1:0-2211 GCA_964471485.1 uncultured Sandaracinobacter sp.
CGCTTTCGCCAGCGCCTCGTCGACGGAGAGCGAATCGTTCCGCGCCACCTCCACGTCGGCGCCGAGCTGTTGCAGATATTGCACCAGATTGAAGGTGAAGCTGTCGTAATTGTCGATGACGAGGATCATGAGCGGACGGCCCTGGCAATGGCGAGGAAGTCGGCGGCCTTGAGGCTGGCGCCGCCGACGAGGGCGCCGTGGACGTTCGGCACCGCCAGCAGCGTGGCGGCATTGTCGGGCTTGACCGAGCCGCCATAGAGGATCGGCGTGCCCTCGGGCAGCAGCCCGGCGATTTCGCCATGCGCTTCCGCCACCTCGGCCGGGGTCGGCGTCAGGCCGCTGCCGATCGCCCACACCGGCTCGTAGGCGACGACAAGATCGGCGATTCCGGCCGGCACCGAGGCTTCGATCTGCCGGCGGAGGACGGCGAGCGTCTGCCCGGCCTCGCGTTCGGTTTGCGTTTCGCCGACGCAGACGATGGGGGTGCAGCGGGCGCGGTGCGCGGCCAGCGCCTTTTCGCGCACCACGGCATCGGTTTCGCCATGGTCGGCGCGGCGTTCGGAATGGCCGACGATGATGTGGGAGGCGCCGGCGTCCGCCAGCATTTCCGCCGCAAGGTCGCCGGTGTGGGCGCCCGAGGCTTTGGCGTGGCAGTCCTGGGCGCCGATCCGCACATGGCTGTTTTGCGCGCGGGCGGCGAAGGCCGCCAGCAGCGTCGCCGGCGGGCACAGCAGCAGTTCGGCGCCGGCGGGAGGAGGCGCGTCCAGCAGCGCCTCCAGTTCGGCGAGGCTGGGCCGCAGGCCGTTCATCTTCCAGTTTCCGGCAATCAGATACATGGCGCCACGATCCTCGTGCGTTCAGGCGGTGGAAAGCCGCACCTCTAGACAGGAGGACGGATGGACGGCAAGGCATGGTTCGGAGAAAGGCGGATGCGCCTGTGCGGATAGGATGAACCGGTCGCGGATTCCGGCCACGCTGCTGGCGTTGCTGGCCCTTGTGCTGGCGCAGGCATGGGCGGCGCCGGCGCGCGCGCAATCGCTGCTGCGCGATGCCGAAACCGAGCAGCTGCTGCGCGACCTCGGCGAGCCGCTGATGGAGGCCGCCGGTCTCGATCCCAGGGCCGTCACCATCAATGTGGTCGGCTCGGACGAAATCAACGCCTTCGCCACCCTCGGGCAGGGCGTCTATTTCTATTCCGGCCTGATCGTCGCCGCCAAGGATGTGTTGCAGTTGCAGGGCGTGCTGGCGCACGAGCTTGGCCACGTCGCCGGCGGCCATGCCGTCCGTTCCGGCGAAGGCGCGGGGCCTGCCACCAACATCACCCTGCTGTCGCTGGTGGTGGGGGCGGCGCTGCTGGCGGCCGGCGCCGGCGACGCCGGCATGGCGACGATGATGGCCGGCCAGCAGGCGGCCATGGGCAAATATCTCGCCTTCAGCCGCGAACAGGAAAGCCGCGCCGATTTCGCCGGCGCCCAGTATCTGAACAAGACCGGGGTGGACGGCAGCGGCATGATCAGCTTTTTCAAGGAGTTGCAGGGGCAGGAATATCGTCTCGCCATCCCGCAGACCAACGCCTACGACCGCACCCACCCGCTTTCGGGCGAACGAATCAGCGCCCTCCAGCATATCCTCGAAAGCTCGCCTTCCTGGGGCAAGGGCGCCGACCCGGCGCTTCAGGCCCGTTACCAGCGGGTGCGCGCCAAGCTCATTGGCTATATGTCCGATCCCAAGGACACGCTGAAGGCCTACCCATTGTCCGACAACGGCGCGCCGGCCCGTGTCGCCCGCGCCTATGCCTTTCACAAGCTGGCCGAGACGGAGAAGGCGATCGCCGAACTGGATGCCCTGCTGAAGGACCGCCCCGACGATCCCTATGCCCTCGAAATGAAAGGGCAGGTGCTGCTGGAATCGGGGCGCGCCGAAGACGCCATTCCGCCGCTCAGGCAGGCGGTCGGCGAAACGCGCGGCAATGCGCTGATCGCCGGAATGCTGGGGCATGCGCTGGTGCAGGCCGGCGAGCAGGACAATAACCAGGCCCGCTTCGACGAGGCGGAAACCGTGCTTCGACAGGCGCTGGCGCGCGACGAGGACAATCCCTTCGGCTGGCTGCAACTGGAAACCGTCTACGAACGCAAAGGCGACAAGCCCCGCCTGGCGCTGGCGACGGCCGAGGAGCTGGTGCTGGCGGACCACTGGCTGTTCCAGCCGGAG
>CAYYGQ010000276.1:0-2208 GCA_964471485.1 uncultured Sandaracinobacter sp.
GCGAAATCGCCTGCCGCGTCGCCGCCACGGCGCGCCGCATGGGGCTGCGCACCGTTGCCGTTTATTCCGACGCCGACGCCCATGCGCGCCATCCCGCCGTCTGCGACACGGCCGTCCATATCGGCGGCCCCGAACCGCGCGCCAGCTACCTGCGCGGCGATGCCATCATCCAGGCCGCCCTGCAGACCGGCGCCCAGGCCATCCACCCCGGCTATGGCTTCCTCTCCGAGAACGAGGCCTTTGCCCGCGCCTGCGCCGACGCGGGCCTGGTCTTTGTGGGCCCGCCGGCCGACGCCATCGCGGCCATGGGCAGCAAGTCGGCCGCCAAGTCGCTCATGGAGAAGGCCGGCGTGCCGCTGGTGCCCGGCTACCACGGCGACAACCAGGACCCCGGGTTCCTGCGCCGGGAGGCCGACGCCATCGGCTATCCCGTGCTCATCAAGGCCAGCGCCGGCGGCGGGGGCAAAGGCATGCGCGTGGTCGCCTCGAGCGTGGAATTCGATGAAGCCCTGGCCTCGTGCAAGCGTGAAGCCGCGAGCAGCTTCGGCGACGACCGGGTGCTCATCGAGCGCTACCTGCAGAAGCCCCGCCATATCGAGATCCAGGTATTCGCCGACACCCACGGCAACTGCCTTCACCTGTTCGAGCGCGACTGTTCGGTACAGCGGCGCCACCAGAAAGTGATCGAAGAGGCGCCCGCCCCGGGCATGACCGAAGAGCGCCGGCGCGCCATGGGCGAGGCCGCGGTGGCCGCCGCCCGCGCGGTGGGTTACGTGGGCGCGGGCACGGTGGAATTCATCGCCGAACCCGACGGCCGCTTCTATTTCATGGAAATGAACACGCGCCTGCAGGTCGAACACCCGGTCACCGAAATGATCACCGGCCAGGATCTCGTGGAATGGCAGCTGCGCGTCGCCGCCGGCGAACCCCTGCCGCTCACCCAGGAGGCGCTGACGCTCTCGGGCCATGCCATCGAGGCGCGCATCTACGCCGAGAACCCTGAAAAGGGCTTTCTGCCCTCCATCGGCACCCTCGACGTGCTGGAATTCCCGGAACATGCCGAATTCGCCCTGGGCGACATCCGCGTCGACGGCGGCGTACGGGCGACAGACACCATCACGCCGCACTACGACCCCATGATCGCCAAGCTCATCGTGCGCGGCCGCAACCGCGACGAAGCGCGCGCGCGCATGCTGCGCGCGCTGGGCGACATCCGCGTATCGGGCCTGCAGACCAACATCGCCTTCCTGCGCCGGCTGATGGCCGACCAGGCGTTCGCATCGGCCGATCTCGACACCGGGCTGATCGAGCGCCGCCACGGCACCCTGTTCCCGCAGGGCGGCGAAGTGCCCGACGCAGTGCTGGCGCTGGCCGCGGCGGCCCTCCTGCAGTCGGCCGGCCATGCCGGCACGGGGGCGCGCGCGCCGGCGGCCGACACCGACCCCTGGCGCGTGGCCGACGGCTGGCGCGTCTCGGGCCGGCACGCGCGCATCTTCAATTTCCTCGACGCCGACGGGCGGCCCCGCGACATCGAGCTGCGGCGCGACGACGGAAACTGGACCTTCCTGCACGGCGACACCGCGCAGGCGCTCGAATGGACATGCGAATCGCCCGACGTGCGGCGCGGCCGTGTGCGGCTTCGCCTGAACGGCCGCGACCACTCCGCCGACGTATTGCTGCAGGGCGAGACGGTCACTGTTTACCGCAACGGCGAATCGCATGTGCTGCACCTGCACGATGCCGTCGCGCATGCTCAGGATGAAAGCAGCGATGCCGGCGGCAGCCTGACCGCCCCCATGCCCGGCAAGATCATCTCGGTGGCCGTCAAGGCCGGCGATGCCGTCAAGAACGGCGACACCCTGCTGGTCATGGAGGCCATGAAGATGGAACACACCATCTCGGCACCGCGCGACGGCGTGGTGGAAGAGGTCTTCTTCGAGCCGGGCGATCAGGTCGGCGACGGTGCCCAGCTCATCGCCATCGCCGACGCCTGAGCGCCGCCGCCGCGCCGCCCGGCAAACGGCCGGGCCGGCGGCGCCCCGCCTCCCACATTCGATGGATTTGCCCGGGCGTCTGAAACAGCGTAAAGTCGGTTGCTGGATTTGCGATTACGATCACCTGCCTTGCTCTTCATTTGAACGCTTGCGGGAATCCGGAACACACTATGTTCGATATCCTGGTTTATCTTTTCGAGAACTACTACACCCC
>CAYYGQ010000277.1:0-2191 GCA_964471485.1 uncultured Sandaracinobacter sp.
GACGGTCTCGAGGCTGATGGAAATGCAGTCGGCGGAATATCTTGCCGAAGGCCATGGCCTTCGCGGCTGATTCGGGCGGCCCTGATTCGAGGGCCTGATTCGAGGGCCTGGCGCGAATGGCCGGTTGACGCGCCGGAAAGCGCGGGTCTATCGCCATCACGCACCTGCAACATTTCTGTTACCGGAAGAGGGGATTTCATGGCTCGGAGAAAGATCGCGCTGATCGGCGCCGGAATGATCGGTGGCACGCTCGCCCACCTGATCGGTCTCAAGGAACTGGCGGATGTCGTGCTGTTCGACATCGTCGACGGCGTGCCGCAGGGGAAGGCGCTGGATCTTGCCCAGTCCGCCCCCGTCGAAGGCTTCGACATCCAGTTGCGCGGCGCCAGCGACTATCAGGCGATCGCCGGCGCCGATGTCTGCATCGTCACCGCCGGAATCCCCAGGAAGCCCGGCATGAGCCGCGACGATCTGCTGGCCACCAATCTGAAGGTGATGAAGTCGGTCGGCGAAGGCATCAAGGCCAACGCCCCCAACGCCTTCGTCATCTGCATCACCAATCCGCTGGATGCCATGGTGTGGGCGCTGCGCGAATATTCCGGCCTTCCCCGCAATAAGGTGGTCGGCATGGCCGGCGTCCTTGATTCGGCGCGCTTCCGGCATTTCCTCGCCGAGGAATTCAACGTCTCGGTGAAGGACGTGACGGCCTTCGTGCTGGGCGGCCACGGCGACACCATGGTGCCGATCGTCGAATATTCGACGGTCGCCGGCATCCCCATCCCCGACCTGGTGAAGATGGGCTGGTCGACCAAGGAAAAGATCGACGCCATTGTGAAGCGCACGCGTTCCGGCGGCGGCGAGATCGTGGCGCTCCTGAAAACCGGCTCGGCCTATTATGCGCCGGCGTCGGCGGCGGTTTCGATGGCCGAATCCTATCTGAAAGACCAGAAACGCCTGCTGCCTTGCGCCGCCAATGTGAACGGGCAATATGGCGTGGACAATCTTTATGTCGGCGTGCCTGTGGTGATCGGCGCCAACGGCGTCGAGCGCATCGTCGAGATCGAGCTCGACAAGGAGGCGCGGGCGAACTTCCAGTTGTCGGTCGATGCGGTGAAGGACCTGCTGGTCGCCTGCCGCAAGCTCGATCCGGCGCTGGCCTGAGGGGGGATTTCATGAACATTCACGAATATCAGGCCAAGGAACTGCTGGCGAAGTGGGGCGTGCCGATTCCCGCCGGCGTTGCCGCCTTCTCCGTCGACGAGGCGGTCGAGGCCGTCAAATCGCTGCCGGGGCCGCTCTATGTGGTGAAGGCGCAGATTCACGCCGGCGGCCGCGGCAAGGGCAAGTTCAAGGAACTTTCGCCCGACGCCAAGGGCGGCGTTCGCCTGGCGCGTTCGGCCGAGGAAGTGCGCGCCGCCGCCGCCGACATGCTGGGCAACACCCTGGTGACGGTGCAGACCGGCCCGGCCGGCAAGCAGGTGAACCGTCTTTACGTGACCGACGGCGTCGACATCGCCAGGGAATTTTATCTGGCGTTTCTGGTGGACCGGGCAAGCGGGCGCGTCGCCTGCGTCGTCTCCACCGAGGGCGGCATGGACATCGAGACCGTCGCCCACGAAACCCCGGAAAAAATCCATAGCTTCGACATCGACCCGGCGACCGGCTGGTGGCCGCACCATGGCCGGACGGTGGCACAGGCGCTCGGCCTTTCGGGCGACCTGGCGAAGCAGGCGGCCGACACGGCCGGCAAGCTTTACGCCGCTTTCCTGGGGACGGACGCCTCGCAGATCGAAATCAATCCGCTGGCCGTCACCGACGACAACCGGCTGATGGTGCTGGACGCCAAGGTGGGCTTCGATTCGAACGCCATGGCCCGCCACCCCGATCTTCAGGCGCTGCGCGACCTGTCCGAGGAAGACCCGGCCGAAGTCGAGGCGTCGAAACACGATCTCGCCTTCATCAAGCTCGACGGCAACATCGGCTGCCTGGTGAACGGCGCCGGCCTTGCCATGGCCACCATGGACATCATCAAGCTGAACGGCGCCGAGCCGGCCAACTTCCTCGATGTCGGCGGCGGCGCCAGCAAGGAGAAGGTGGCGGCCGCCTTCAAGCTGATCCTGGCCGACGAAGCGGTCGAGGGCATCCTCGTCAACATCTTCGGCGGCATCATGCGCTGCGACATCATCGCCGA
>CAYYGQ010000278.1:0-2177 GCA_964471485.1 uncultured Sandaracinobacter sp.
TCGCCGGCCTGCTCGGTTCGCTGCTGCTCGGCCTCATCGGCGTGCTGACCGGAACCTGGGCCGACAAGTTCGTGCATGGCGCCGCCGTCACCAATTTTCTGGTGCAGCCGCTGACGCTTTTGTCGGGCACCTTCTACACCATCGCCTCGCTGCCGCCAATGGTGCGGAAGATCAGCAAGGGCAATCCCTTCTTCTATATGATCGACAGCTTTCGCGGCGGCTTCACCGGGGTTTCGGAAGCGCCCGTCGCGCTGTCGCTGGCGGTGCTGGCCGGCTGCTGCGCCGCCCTCTGGCTGGCGGCGTGGCTGTTGTTGCGCTCGGGGTGGAAATTGCGCGCCTGATGCATTAATGCGCGCTTCTTTCCCGCTCGATCAAAGACAAGTCCGAGGTGGCCGATGGCGATTCCTGCATTGATGCCCGTCTATCCGCGCTGCGAGGTGGAGCCAGTTCGCGGCGAGGGAGCCTATGTTTTCGACGCCTCGGGACGGAAATGGCTGGATTTTTCCAGCGGCATCGCCGTCAACCTGCTGGGCCACGGCCATCCGCATCTGGTGGCCGCCATCCAGCGGCAGGCGGCGACGCTGATGCATGTGTCGAACCTTTACGGTTCGCCGCAACAGCGTTCGGCGGCCGAACGCATCATCGCCGCCACCTTCGCCGACACCGTCTTTTTCACCAATTCCGGCGCCGAAGCGGTGGAATGCGCCATCAAGACGGCGCGCGCCTATCATTATGCCGGCGGCCACCCGGAAAAATACCGCCTCATCACCTTCAGCCACGCCTTCCACGGCCGCACGCTGGCGACGATCGCCGCCACCGACCAGGCAAAGCTTCGCGAAGGCTTCGAGCCTTTGCCCGACTGGTTCCACGTCCTTCCCTTCAACGATCTCGGTGCCGTGAAGGCGGCGCTCGACCCGTCGATCGCCGGCTTCCTGCTGGAGCCGATCCAGGGCGAGGGCGGCATCCATCCGGCCACGCCCGAGTTCCTGCGCGGCCTGCGCGCCCTTGCCGACGAACATGATCTGATGCTGGTGCTGGACGAGGTGCAGACGGGGGTGGGCCGCACCGGCACCCTGTTCGCCCACGAACAGCTTGGCGTGGCGCCCGACATCATGGCCATCGCCAAGGGCATCGGCGGTGGCTTCCCGGTCGGCGCCTGTCTGGCGACGGAGAAAGCGGCGCGCGGCATGACCTTTGGCCGCCATGGCTCCACCTATGGCGGCAATCCGCTGGCGATGGCGGCGGTGAACGCGGTGCTGGACGTGGTGCTGGAAGCCGGCTTCCTGCCCGGCGTGCGGCAGACGGCGGCGCGGCTTCGCGCCGCGCTCGAACAGCTGATTCCAAACCACGACCTGTTCGCCGAAGTGCGCGGGGTGGGCCTGCTGCTCGGCCTGCAACTGACCGCGACAACCGCGCTTTCGTGGCGCCCGCCCGCTCGAACCACGGGCTGCTGCTGGTGCCGGCGGCCGACAATGTCGTCCGCATCCTGCCGCCGCTCAACATCGGCGAGGCGGAAATCCGCGCCTGCGTCGACAAGCTGTCGGCGGCCGCCAGCAGCTTCGGCGAGGGAGAGGGGAAATAACCATGCGGCACCTTCTCGACCTCGCCGACCTTGGCGAAGGCGGCCTGCGCCGCGTCCTCGACCATGCGGCGCAGCGGAAAAACGCCCGCGCCGGCCGGCCGAACGGCGCCGCCGACGACGATGCGCCGCTTTCCGGGCATGTGCTGGCCAGCCTCTTTGAAAAGCCCAGCACCCGGACGCGCCTGTCGTTCGACGCCGCCATGCGCCAGTTGGGCGGCGAGGCGGTGACGCTGTCGGCCGCCGATCTGCAACTGGGCCGCGGCGAAACCATCGAAGACACCGCCAAAGTATTTTCGGGCTTTGTCGACGCGGTGATGATCCGCGCCAACCGCCACGGCGATGTCGAGTCGTTCGCGGCGCACGCCAGCGTTCCGGTGCTGAACGGCCTTACCGATCGTTCCCACCCCTGCCAGATCGTCGCCGACCTGCTGACCGTCGAGGAAGCGCTTCAGGCCGGCGCCGAGGGCACGCTCTGGGCGTGGGTGGGCGATGGCAACAATGTCTGCAATTCGCTGATCGAGGCGGCGGGGCTGCTTGGTTTCCGCCTCCGGGTCGCCCACCCCGAAGGCTATGCGCCCGATGCCGGCTATCTGGC
>CAYYGQ010000279.1:0-2170 GCA_964471485.1 uncultured Sandaracinobacter sp.
TGTTGTCGGCCACCGCGCTCGGCGCGCTCGCCGCCACCGCCGCGCCGGCGCAGACGGCGCAGACGGCGCCCGAGGAAGGCGAGACCCAGGTGCTGGACGAGCTTCGCGTGCTCGACAGCGCCGAAGCGCAAGGGCGCCAGGCGCTCGGCTCGTCCGTCATCACCGCCGAGGACATCGAGAAGCGGCCGCCGGTGAACGACCTCTCCGACCTGATCCGCCGCCAGCCGGGCATCAACCTCACCAACGCCGGCAGCAGCGGCGTCTTCGGCAACAACCGCCAGATCGACATTCGCGGCATGGGGCCGGAAAACACGCTGATCCTGATCGACGGCAAGCCGGTGCAATCGCGCAATTCGGTGTTCATGGGCCGGAACGGCGAGCGCAACACCAGGGGCGACAGCAACTGGGTGCCGGCCGAGGAAGTGGAGCGGGTGGAAATCCTGCGCGGCCCGGCGGCGGCGCGCTATGGTTCGGGCGCCGCCGGCGGCGTCGTCAACATCATCACCAAGGGACCGGCCGGGGAATTTCGCGGCTCGGCCACCGGCTATGTGCTGCAACCGGGCGACGGCCGCGAAAGCAACAGCAGGCGGGTGAACGCCTCGCTGAGCGGGCCCATCGTCCGGGATCTGCTCAGCTTCCGCGTCTATGGCAATTACAACCGGACCAGCGGCGACGACCCGGAACTGAACGCCGAGGCGGCCGCAACCGCGGAAGGCGCCGTGCCGCCCGGCGGCCGCGAAGGGGTGGTGAACAGGGATGTGGACGGCATGCTGCGCTTTATCCTGGGCGAAGGGCAGCGCCTTGACCTCGAGGCCGGCTTCAGCCGCCAGGGCAATCTTTACGCCGGCGAATATCAGATCGGCGGCGGCACGGCGCCGATCCTCTCGGAACTGATCGGCACGGAAACCAACATCCGCAAGCGCACCACCGCCAGCCTCGATTATCAGGGCGATTTCGACTTTGCCACGGCGCGGATGATCGTGCAGTATGAACACACCCGGGACACCCGCCTGAACGAGGGCCAGGCCGGCGGCGGCTTCGGCACCATCAGCGATCCGCCGCTGTTTTCCTCGTCGAAAACGCGGAACTGGTTCGCCAGCGGCTCGCTCGACCTGCCGTTTGAGACCGGAGCGCTGACCCATGTGGCGACGCTTGGCGCCGAATTCCGCGACGAATATCTGCACGACGCCCGGAACGTCGCCAATGATCTGGCGATCGCCAACCCCGATTTTCCCCTGGACGGCTTTCTGAACGGCGACCCGGCCTCGGGCGCCGACCTCTGGGCGGCCTATCTCGAAGACAATCTTCTGGTCGGCCGCTGGACCGTCACCCCCGGAGTCCGCTTCGACCACCACAGCGGCTTCGGCGGCAACTGGTCGCCGAGCCTGGGCATTTCCTGGGCGCCGTTCGCCGACCTCACCCTGAAGGGCGGCATCGCCCGCGCCTTCAAGGCGCCCAACCTCTACCAGTCGAACCCCAATTACCTTTACGCGACGCGCGGCAACGGCTGCCCGTGGCGGGAAGACGGCAGCCGCTACAGCAACTGCCGCATCCTCGGCAACGCCGGCTTGCGCGCCGAAACCAGCGTCAACAAGGAAATCGGCATCGCCTATGCGCCCGGGGGCTGGAACATCGGCGCCACCTATTTCCGCAACGACTATGACAACAAGATCGTCGTCAGCAATGTCTGGGTGGGGTCGGCGCTGTTCGACGGCACGCTGGTGAACATCTTCCAGTGGGCCAACGCGCCGAAGGCGGTCGTCGAAGGGGTGGAAGGCAATCTGCTGGTGCCGATCGCCAAAGGCGTCCGCTTCAACACCAATGTCACCTATATGATCCAGAACAAAAACAAGACCAGCGGCGAACTGCTGGCGGTGGTGCCGGAATACACCATCAACTCGACGCTCGACTGGCAGGTGAGCGGGCAGATGAACCTGCTGGCGACCTTCACGCGCTATGGAAAGCAGGTGCCGAACGGCATCATGTGGGCCAACACCGAGCCGACCGAGGCGCAGCTGACCCCGCGCGAACCCTATAATCTGGTCGGGCTGAACCTGAATTTCCGCATCAACCGCAATTTCCGCTTCGGCACCGGCGTTTCCAACCTGTTCGACAAGCGCCTGTTCCGCGCCAGCTCCAACAACGCCGCCGGCGCCAACAATTACAACGA
>CAYYGQ010000280.1:0-2162 GCA_964471485.1 uncultured Sandaracinobacter sp.
GCACCGGCTCTGGCAAGACCACCATGCTGAACGCCATGTCGTCCTCGATCGGGGCGAGCGAGCGCATCATCACCATCGAGGATTCGGCCGAACTGCAATTGCAGCAGCGCCACGTCATCCGCCTGGAAACCAGGCCGCCGAACATGGAGGGGCGGGGCGAGATCAACCAGCGCGACCTGGTCCGAAACTCGCTCCGCATGCGCCCCGACCGCATCGTTCTCGGCGAGTGCCGGGGCGGCGAGGCGTTCGACATGTTGCAGGCCATGAACACCGGCCACGACGGTTCGATGACCACCATCCACGCCAACACGCCGCGGGATGCCCTCTCGCGGCTGGAACAGATGATCGGCATGTCGGGCCTTGAAATCAGCCCCAAGGCGGCGCGGGCGCAGATCGCCTCCGCCATCCACGTCGTTCTTCAGCTCGAACGGCTGTCGGACGGCAAGCGGCGCCTCACCTCGCTTTCGGAAGTGACCGGGATGGAGGGCGACACCATCCTGCTTCAGGAGATTTTTCGCTTCGAGCGCCGTGGCATCGACGCCGATCGCAACGTTATCGCCGAACTGAAGCCGACCGGGATCCGGCCGAAGTTCATGGAATATCTGTCGGCGCGCGGCATCGAGCTGCCGGCCGGCCTGTTCGATCCCTACCGCCGGCCGGACGGCGGCCGCTGATGCCGAGCCGCCCGGCCCTCCTTGCCCTTGCGGCGCTGTTCCTGGCGGTCGTCCTCCTCGTCGAGGGCTTTTATTATTATCGGCGCGACGTGCATGGCCCGCGCGCGCGCATCAGCCGCCGCCTGAAGGCGCTGGAACGGGGCGAGATCCACGAAGAAGTGGAAGCGTCGCTGCGGCGTCACGCCGAATCCCGTGGCGACAGCTTCCGGGCACGCCTTCTCGACCATTTCGAAGGCAAGCTCACCCAGGCGGGCATGGGGATTTCGCCCGAGCAACTGCTGCTGTTCGTGACGGCGGCGACCTTTTCTCTCGCCGTTCTGGTGCTGGCGATTGCCGCCCTTGCCGGCATGCTGCGCTCGGTTGGCGCCGTGCTGCCGATCCTGGCGTTCGCGGCGGCGATCGGCACGGCGGCGCCGATGCTCTATATCGGCCATCGGGCCGCCGGGCGCGTGCGAAAGTTCGAAGCGCAGTTTCCGGTCGCGCTCGACATTTTCGTCCGTGGCTTGCGCGCCGGCCATCCGGTGCCGAGCGCCCTTCAGTTGCTGGTCGAGGAGATGCCCGATCCGATCGGCTCTGAATTCGCCACTGTCGTCGCCGAAATCAGCTATGGCTATGCGCTGCGCGACGCGCTTTCGAGCCTTGCCGGCCGGGTACGCACCCAGGACGTGCAGATGTTCGCGGTGTCGGTCGGCATCCAGGCCGAGACCGGCGGCAATCTCGCCGATGTGCTCGACGGGCTGTCGAAGGTGATCCGCGAGCGCCAGTCGCTCTATCTGAAGGTCCGCTCGCTCGCGTCCGAGGGCAAGATGACGGCGATCGTGCTTTCGGTGCTGCCGGTGGTCACCTTCCTGTTCGTGTTCGTGACGCAGCCGGGCTTCTATCTGAACGCCGCCGGCGACAGCTGGTTCGTGCCCGGCTTCATCGGCATCGGCGTCTGGTATCTTTGCGGGATGCTCATCATCCGCAAGCTCGTCGATCTGAAGGTGTGAGATGGGCCGGGAGATGATGCCCTTTCTGGTCATGGCGCTGGCCTTTCTGGCCGTGGTGCTGACGGTGCTGGCGCTGGCGCCGCTGTTCCGGCGCAAGGTCGATCTCGGCCGCCGCCTGACGCGGGCGCCCGAGGCCGACGGCAGGGCCGGCGCGGTGGCCGGGCCGGCCGGCGGCGCCACGCTCCGCGACGATCACGCCGCCTCGCCCTGGGCCAGGATCGTCGCCGAGGTCGAATCGCGCGGCCTTTCGCTCGACGACGACAAGGCCGGGTTTCTGGCCGAGAAGCTTTCGCTCGCCGGCTACACCAGGCCCTATGCCGTCCGCGTTTTCGTGCTTTCCCGCACGGTGCTGACGCTGCTGCTGCCGGCGCTGGTCTATCTTGCCATCCTCGCCACCGGCAGCGCGCCCTCGGCGATGAACCTCTATCTGCTGATCGTCGGCTCGGCCGCCGCCGGGCTCTATCTGCCGAACCTCATCGTCAGCAGCCGGGCCGAAGCC
>CAYYGQ010000281.1:0-2149 GCA_964471485.1 uncultured Sandaracinobacter sp.
CGGCAGGAAATCGTCGGGGTGCGCGAGCCGGGGGCGGGCGCCGCGGGCGCCCGGACGGAAATCCACCTGCGCCCTGGTCCGGTCCCGGTGCGCCCCATGCACCATCCCTCGCATCAGGGCTGGCGCTATCTGCCGGAAGAATTGTGGCCGGCCGATCTTGGCGAAGCCGCGGAATCGCTGCCGCCCGAACTTCAGGCCCAGCTTGCCGGGCTGTTCCTGGGCTGACGCTTGGAAGCTCTGGCTGACGCCTAGAAGGTGAAGCGCGCCGACAGGCGGAAATCCCGCCCCGGCAGCGGCGCCCACTGCTTCAGGAAACTGGAATGGCGCAGCGCCAGCACGTTGAACAGATTGTGCGCCTCGGCGACGATCACCGTCTGCCGCCGCTCGCCGAACGGCTTCCAATTGAGCGAGGCGTTGACCATGGTCCAGCCGGGTGTTGCGTCTTCCGCCGCCGCCACATGATTTTGCGCCCAGGTCCGCTCCACCTCGACGCGGCCGCCAAGCGGCCCGCTCTCGGCGGCCACGCCGCCCACCACGCGAAGCGGCGGGATGCGCGGCACCGCGCCGAGGCCGTGCAGCAGATCGGCGCGCACATAATCCGCCAGCCCATCCACCTCGATTCGGGTGGCGCCCAGTTCGGCGAGCCGCAGCTTGCCCTGGAACTCAAGGCCCCAGTGGCGGGTGTCGGCCTGTTGCTGCCGGAACACCGGCAGATCGTCGTCGATGTCGCCGGTGGCCGCCAGATAGACGAAATCGTGGAAACGGTTGAAAAAGCCCGACAGTTCCAGATTCCAGCCGTCGCCGCTGCCGCGAAGCGCCGCTTCGGCGCCCAGGCTCTTCTCGACGCCGAGCGCCGGATTGCCGATTTCATAGGCGCGCGTCGCCACATGCGGGCCATCGGTCAGCAGTTCCTCAGGGGACGGCGCCCGCTCGCTCCAGGCGAAGTTGGCGGAGAGATGCACCCCTTCCGCCAACGGCCTGGAAAGGCCAAGCGACGCCGACAGCGTGGAAAAATCCCGGCCGAAGCCCTCGGCGCGAACCGAGCTTCGCTCGTAGCGGCCGCCGACTTCCGCCGAAAGCCAGCCGAAATCCCTGCTTTCGACCGCGAACAGGCCGAACTGGCGCAAACGGTTCAGGGGGATATTGGCTTCCTCGCCAACCGCTTCCACCCGCCGTTCCATATAATGCAGGCCGCTGGTGCCTTTCCAGCCGCCACGGCTGCGCTGCACCAGTTCCATGCGGCCTTCGAAGGCGCGCGAAAAGAAGCTGGTGCCGATTTCGCCATCTTCCTCTACCTCGTCGTGGCGATAGTCGGCCCAGCCGGCGCGGAGATTCAGCCGTTCGAGAAAGCCGCCGAGATCGACCCCGGCGCGGGCGTCGACCCGGGTCTGGCGCATGTCGATGCGCACGTCTTCCTCGGCGCCGGGGAAGTCGGCGTTGGGGATGCCATAGTCGTTTTCGAGGCGGGCGACGGAAAAGCCCAGGTCGCCGCCATTGCGGATCAGCACCGCGCCGCCGGCCACCTGCCAGTTGCGGCCGTCGCTGTTCTCCACCCGGCCGTGGCCGCCGCCGGCGTGGTAGTCGTCGCTCTGCTGAAAGCTGCCGTCGGCGTGCAGGACCAGGCCGCTTTTCCCCACCGGCACGTCGACGAGGGCGGCGGCGCTGCGCTCCCCGGCGCTGCTGGCAAGGGCCGAAGTCAGGTCGATGTGCGCCCATTCGTCGGGCACCTGCAAGGCGATGCGGTGATCGGTGACGTTGACGACGCCGCCGATGGCGCTGGAGCCGTAGAGCAGGCTGGCCGGTCCCCGCACCACTTCGATGCGGTCGGCCGTCAGCGGATTGAGGGCGACGGCATGGTCGGCCGACATGGCGGAGACGTCGAAGCTGCCGATGCCGTCGGTCAGCACGCGCACCCGGTCGGCGTCGAGGCCGCGCAGGATCGGCCGCGAGGCGGCCGGCCCGAAGAAACTGGAGGAAACACCCGGCTGGTTCGCCAGCATCTCGCCAAGGCTGGGGCGAAGGTCGCGCATCAGCGCTGTCCCTTCGAGAACGGCGACGGCGGCCGGAATGGCGAGGCGGTTGCTGCCGAAGCCGGCGGTGACGACGATGGTTTCGCCGATGTCCTGGTGCAGCGGATCGGCGGGCGCCG
>CAYYGQ010000282.1:0-2149 GCA_964471485.1 uncultured Sandaracinobacter sp.
GGGCCACCCGGTCCGCACCACCATTTCCGAAATGGGGCCGCTGCTGCTGGCGCGGCTTCTGGGCCTGAATGACACCCAGGAAGGCGTGCTGCACATCGCCTTCAAGGTGGCCGACGACAAGGGCCTGCTGCTGCTCGACCTGAAAGATCTGCGGCAGATGCTGACCTGGTGCGCCGACAACGCCCAGGAAATCGCCGCCAGCTACGGCAATGTGGCGGCGGCCTCGGTCGGCGCCATCCAGCGGCAGTTGCTGGCGCTCGACGCCCAGGGCGGCGACAAATTCTTCGGCGAACCGGCGCTCGACATCACCGACATGATCCGCCTGGCCGAGGACGGCCGCGGCCAGGTGAATGTGCTGGCGGCCGACAGGCTGATGGCGTCGCCCAAGCTTTATTCCACCTTCCTGCTGTGGATGCTGTCGGAACTGTTCGAGGCGCTTCCCGAAGTGGGCGACCCGGAGAAGCCAAAGCTGGTGTTCTTCTTCGACGAGGCGCATCTGCTGTTCGACGAGGCGCCGAAGGCCCTTCTCGACAAGGTGGAGCAGGTGGTGCGCCTGATCCGTTCCAAGGGCGTCGGCGTCTATTTCATCACCCAGAACCCGATCGACGTGCCCGATTCCATTGCCGGGCAATTGGGGAACCGCATCCAGCACGCGCTTCGCGCCTATACCCCGCGCGACCAGAAGGCGGTGAAGGCGGCCGCCACCACCTTCCGCCCCAACCCCGGAATCGACGTGGCGCAGGCCATCACCGAACTGAAAACCGGGGAAGCGCTGGTGTCGCTGTTGCAGGAGGACGGCGCGCCGTCGCCGGTGGAGCGGGTGCTGATCCGGCCGCCCTCTTCCCGCCTCGGGCCGCTCACCGCCGCCGAGCGCAAGGTGCTGCTGGTGTCGTCGCCCTTTGCCGGCAAATATGAGGAAATGGTCGACCGCGAATCGGCGTTCGAGACACTGTCGGCCGACGCCGCCCGGCGGCAGCAGGAAAAGCAGGCGGCCAAGGACGAGGCGGCGGCGAAAAAGGCCGAGGCGCAGGCCGCCCGCGACAAGGCCGCCGCCGATCGCGCCTATCGAAGCTCGCCCATCGGCCAGGCGCAGAGCATGGCCACCACCATGGTGCGCGGCCTGGTCGTTACCGAAGGGCGCAAATTCCTGCGCGGCATGCTGGGCGGGCTGCTGAAGAGGAAATAGCCCGGCCGCCGGCGGGGCAGCCCGGGGGCGGCCCGATCGGCCCCCGCCTAAAAGCCGACTTCCACCACGGCGCCGACGCCGCCGCGCCACACCCGGTCGATCGCATAGGGCGTAATGTCGGTTACGCCGAGATTGCCGGTTCGCGATGCCCCGGTGCGGAATCCGCCCGCATAGGTGGCGGCGGCATCAAGGCCGAGCCGGACATTGCCGGCAACCGCATGGCGAATCCCCACCCCCAGGCGCGCCGCCATGGCGGTTCGCGTCCGGTCCGACAGTTCCGCAAGGAAAAGCGCGGTCGCCTCGTCTGTTTCGACCACGCTTGAAAGCCTGTTGAAGGCGGGGCCGATCCCGGCAGTGGCCCGGAAGGAGGTCGCGCCCGACAGCGGGGCCTCGTAGCCCACGCTGGCCAGCAGCATATCGCTGCTGGCGGTGCCGGCGAAATGGGAAGAAATGGCGAAAAGTGGAAAGGCGGCGTTCCAGCGGACGGCGCCGCGCGCGTGCCGATAGCCGAGAAAGACCGACCAGGAGGGATCCAGCCGATAGCCGAGATGGGCGCCGATTTCCGTTGCCGCCCCGAACCGCACCTGCCCGACGATGCCGCCGCCGGCAAAGCTTGCCCCGCCGTCCCTGGTGGTGGACGAGCCGCGCGCCGCCGTGCGCGACAGATCGACTCCGGCAAAAATCCCCGGCGCCGGCCGGGCGAAGGCAGGTGCGGCCAGGCCGGCCGAAAGCAGCGCCGCCACAAGAACCGCCACAAGAACCGCCACAGAAGAACGCAACCCGGCGACCGCCACAGAAGAACGCAAACCAGCCTCCCAATAAAGGACGAGCAGGCTTTCCCGAAAAAAACCGTGCCACCTCTGTCAATCGACTTGACGAGAGGGGGGATTTTCCGGGCAGCCCGCTTCAATCGTTTCGGCAAGGTGGATTATGCGCGCGGCGCCCTTTTCGGCAAACCGGAGA
>CAYYGQ010000283.1:0-2146 GCA_964471485.1 uncultured Sandaracinobacter sp.
CAATGTCATCGGCATCAACACGGCGATCTTCTCGCCGACCGGCGGCAATGTCGGCCTCGGCTTCGCCATCCCCGCGGAACTGGCGCAGCCGGTGATCGAACAGTTGAAGGACAGCGGCCGGGTGCGGCGCGGCTATCTCGGCGTGCAGATTCAGGCGATGTCGCCGGCCATCGCCGACTCGCTCAACCTGCCGAAGGATCGCGGCGAAATCGTTGCTTCTGTCGAACCGGGCGGCCCGGCGCGGGCGGCCGGAATCCAGCAGGGCGATGTCATCGTCAAGGTGGCGGGCCAGGAAGTGACGCCCGACAACAACCTGTCGTTCATCGTCGCCAACACCCGCATCGGTTCCCGCGTGCCGATCGAGGCGATCCGCGCCGGCAAGCGCGTGACCGTCACCGCCACCATTGGCGAGCGGCCGTCTGAAGCGGCCCTCCTTGGGCAGAGCGAAGACAGCGACGACGACAACAGCCAGTCGGCGGACGCCTCGGAAGTGGCGCGCAGGTCGCTCGGCCTGACGCTGCAACCGCTGACCGCCGACATCCGCCGGCAACTGCGCCTCGCCGATGATGCCAAGGGCGTGGTCATCGCCGACGTGAACCCGTCGTCCGACGCCGCCGAACAGGGCCTGCAACGCGGCGACATCATCGCCTCGGTGAACCAGGTGCCGATCGAAAGCCCGCAGCAGGCGGCCGATGCGGTGACGGCGGCGCGCAAAAGCGGCCGCGACACCGTGCTGTTGTTCGTGCAGCGCGGCAACACCCCTGGCCGCTTCGTCGGCGTGAAGGTGCAGTAACCAGTTCCCTGCCCTGCCATGGCAATCCGTGGCGGGGCAGGCCAAAAAATAATTAACGCGCCTGGCCGACATCATTTTCTGTTGCGGCACTCCTGCCATTCTGCTTGCTTCTCCTGGGCATGTAACAGGAGGGTTTTGTGAACAGTGGCTTCATTCGTCTTGCATTGGCCTTGACGTTAACCAGTATTTCGACGGTTGCGCTGGCCAGCGGCACAATTGTTGCGTCCGGCGACGAATGGACACTGTCGGATGCCGCCTATGATGCACCCTATGCAAGCGGCACCCAGGCGTTCGTCAACGATCTGGCGATTACCTTTGCCGGCAGCGACTATCTGTTCCTGACCGGCAACGGCAATGTCCCGCAGACGGCGCTCGGCATGGCGGCCGCGCAATTCGAATCGCTTGGCAAGACCATCCGCTATTCCACCGCCTTCGATCCGGTTGCGGCTGCTGCTTACGACGCAGTGTTCATTTTCGGCCAGTTTCTGAACACCAGCCTCGTCGGCGACTTCGTGCACAACGGCGGCAGCGCCTATGTGTCGCTTGGTGGCGGCTGGTGGGGAACCGCCGCCGCCGAGGCCGCCGCCTGGAACCCGGTGCTGAACCAGTTCGGCCTCTCGGCCGGCGACCGCTGGTTTCCAACCACCGCCTTCACCAGCGCCATCGTCACCGTCGGCCCGACGGATGCGCTGATCTGGGGCTATGGCCAGTCGGTCGAGAAGACTTCGCCCGACGCTTCCAGCCAGTCCTATGTTCGCGGCCATTTCGGCGACGGTCAGATAGTCGGGCTGGTCGGCGCCAGCCGGCCGCTTGGCGTGCCGGTGGTTGCCGGCGTTCCCGAACCCGCCACCTGGACGCTGCTGATCGCCGGTTTCGGGCTTGCCGGCCTGTCGGTGCGCCGGCGCCGGGCGCTTGCCGCGGTTTGAACAGGCTCGGGCTTCCCGCCTGCCGGCTGTTGGTCTAGCACATAGGCGAAACCACAGGCACAGACACAGGCACAGGCGGGAAGCATGAACGATATTTTCGTTGGCGCGAAAGACGATGGCAGCGCGGCGCAACATCTGTTGCTGCGCCGCGCCAATCGGCACGGGTTGATCGCCGGCGCCACCGGGACGGGGAAAACCGTGTCGCTGCAAGTGCTGGCGCAATCCTTGAGCGACCAGGGCGTGCCGGTGTTCATGGCCGACGTGAAAGGCGATCTGGCGGGAATCGCCATGCCCGGCTCACCGACGGCGAAAAGCAACGACGCCTTCCAGGCCCGCGCCGCCAAAATCGGCCTTTCCCCCTATGCCTATGCCGACACGCCGGCGGTTTTCTGGGATCTGTTCGGCCAGCAGGGCCACCCGGTCCGCA
>CAYYGQ010000284.1:0-2145 GCA_964471485.1 uncultured Sandaracinobacter sp.
GATCGCCGAGGGGATCGACCCCGCCCACATCACAATCACCGGCAACAGCGGCATCGACGGGCCGATGGCAGCCATGCCGGATCATGCCGCCGCCGAAGCGCTGGTCGCGCGGAGCGGCGGGAAACGGCCGCTGATCCTCGCCACCGTGCATCGTGGCGAAAGTCACGGCCAGCGACTCGCGGACATCGCCGAAGGGCTGGCCCGGACCAGCGCGGCGCTGGGCGGCACGATGATCCTGCCGCTCCACCCGTCCCCGCGCCTCGCGCCGCTCGCCGCCCGGCTTGCGGGTCTTGCCGGCATCACCATCGTCGCGCCGCTGCCCCATCCGGCGATGCGCGCCCTGCTCGACCGCGCCAATCTGGTGATGACCGATTCGGGCGGCCTGCTGGAGGAGGCAGCGACGCTCGGCGTGCCCACCGTCATCCTGCGCGCCGTCAGCGAGCGGGCGGAAGCGGTGGAGGCCGGGCGCGCCGTCTTCGCCATCGACGGCCCCGATGCCATCGCCACCGCCGCCGTCCGGATGCTGGCGCGCGGCCGCATGACGCCGTCCACCCTGTTCGGCGACGGCCGCGCGGGGCCGCGCATCGCCGCCGCCATCGCCGGGTCCGGCCTCGTTAACCTTTTTTAGCGCTTGCCAAAGGTTAACGATCCGTAAACCATGACGGCATGCAAAGCCCGTCCGCCACTGTGTCCGCAAAGGGCCATTCCGCGTCACGCGAGCGGCTGATCGCCGACGTCCGGCTGTTCGGCGCCACCTATCTGGCCGCGCTGGTTTTCTCGCTGCTGTTCATCGCATGACGTCGCGCCGGCCGGGCGCTCCGGCGCGGCCGCTCCTTCGCAACCGCACAAGGGGCTAGGCGGGCGTCCGCCGCTGGTCTATGGCCGCAAGCGCGTAGCAGGGGGCTTTCGGAACCACTTATGCAAGCGTCGCCGCGGCTTCTTTTCAGACGCCGGTTCCTGCCGCTGTTCACCACCCAGTTCCTGGGGGCGTTCAACGACAATCTCTACAAGACCGCGATGGTGCTGTTGGTCACCTATCACATCTATTCGGACGAAAGCCGCGAGGCTGCGTTCAACGCGCTTGCCGGCGGCCTGTTCATCCTGCCCTTCTTCCTGTTTTCCGCCATCGCCGGCCAGCTTGCCGACGGGCATGACAAGGCGCGCATCATCCGCATCGTCAAGACGGCGGAAATCGCCATCATGGTGTTCGGCGCGGCGGGCCTGCTGTTCCATTCGGTGCCGCTGCTGCTCGCCGCCCTGTTCGCCATGGGCGTGCATTCCAGCTTCTTCGGCCCGATCAAATACGCCATCCTGCCCCAGCATCTGCGGCCGGGCGAAGTGCTTGGCGGCACCGGGCTGGTCGAGGCGGGCACCTATGGCGCGATCCTGCTCGGCACCATCGTCGGCGGCATCATCCCGCCGGCGGCATCGGCGGGACTGGTGCTGTTCGTCGCCGTGGCCGGCTGGTTCACCGGCCGCGCCGTGCCTCCGGCGCCGCCCGTCGCGGCGACCCCGCCCATCGACCGCCACATCATCCGCGCCTCGATCGCGCTGGTGCGGCAGACCATGCACATCCCCCGCCTGTTCCTGGCCATAGGGGCGATCAGCTTCTTCTGGGCGGTGGGCGCGGTGCTGGCGGCCCAGTTCCCGCCGCTGGTCAAGAATGTCCTGGTCGCCGACCAGACGGTGGCGACGATGATGCTGGCGCTGTTCTCCATCGGCGTGGCGATCGGATCGGTGCTTATCAACCGCCTGCTCAAGGGGCAGGTGTCCGCGCGGTTCGCGCCCACCGCGGC
Organism: uncultured Sandaracinobacter sp.; assembly: GCA_964471485.1. Lineage (GTDB taxonomy): Bacteria > Pseudomonadota > Alphaproteobacteria > Sphingomonadales > Sphingomonadaceae > Sandaracinobacteroides. The sequence goes on from CAYYGQ010000284.1 coordinate 1,797, forward strand.
GCTGGTCATGGCCGTTTTCGTGGCCGACCTGTGGTGGGTGACGAGTGGATGGCCCGACCATGGCGGCGACCTGCACGACCTTGCCACCTTCCTGCGCCAGCCCGGCGCCTATCGCGTGGTGTTCGACCTGTTCGGCGTGGCGGTGGCGGGCGGCATGTTCGTGGTGCCGCTCTATGCCTTCCTGACCACGACCGTCCCGGCGGCGGAAACCGCGCGGACGATCGCCGCCAACAACATCGTCAATTCCGGCGCGATGGTGCTGGGCGCGCTGCTCGCGGCGGGCATGGCGCTGGCCGGCTTCGGCGTGGCGCAGATCCTGCTGCTGGTGGTGTTCGGCGCGATCGGCGCC
>CAYYGQ010000285.1:0-2144 GCA_964471485.1 uncultured Sandaracinobacter sp.
GCATCATCCCCTTCGTCCGCGTCATGGATTCCTTGACGCTCGCCATCAGCCAGGGGTCGCTCCGCCGCGGCTCGGCGGCCTGCTACCTCGACATTTCCCACCCCGAGATCGAGGAGTTTCTGGAAATCCGCAAGGCCAGCGGCGACTTCAACCGGAAGGCGCTGAACCTGCACCACGGCGTGCTCGTCACCGACGCCTTCATGGAGGCGGTCCGCGACGGCGCCAGCTTCGACCTGGTATCGCCGAAGACCGGCGAGAAGCGCGCCGAGGTGGACGCCCGCGCGCTCTTTCAGAAGCTGGTGGAAACCAGGCTGGCGACCGGCGAACCCTATATCGTCTTCATCGACCAGGTGAACCGCGCCATGCCGAAGCACCAGCGCGACCTCGGCCTCAAGGTGTCGACTTCGAACCTCTGCTCGGAAATCACCCTGCCGACCGGCGCCGACCATCTGGGGCGGGAACGCACCGCCGTCTGCTGCCTGTCGTCGCTCAACCTCGAAACCTGGGACGAGTGGAACGACAATCCGCGCTTCATCGAGGATGTGATGCGCTTTCTCGACAATGTGCTGACGGATTATATCGAGCGCGCGCCCGACGAAATGGCCCGCGCCCGCTATGCGGCCTCGCGCGAGCGTTCGGTCGGGCTTGGGGTGATGGGGCTGCACAGCTTCTACCAGGCGCGCGGCCTGCCGTTCGAATCGGCGATGGCGAAAAGCTGGAATGCAAGGGTGTTCCGCCACATTCGCGGCAAGGTGGATGAAGCATCCATGCTGCTGGCCGCCGAGCGCGGCGCCTGCCCCGACGCCGAGGAACGCGGCGTCATGGAGCGCTTCAGCTGCAAGATGGCCATCGCGCCGACCGCCTCCATCAGCATCATCTGCGGCGGCACGTCGGCCTGCATCGAGCCGGTTCCGGCCAACATCTACACCCACAAGACGCTCTCCGGCAGTTTCGTGGTGAAGAACCGCCATCTGGAAAAGCTGCTGGTGGAAAAGGCGAAAAATTCGGACGCGGTGTGGAATTCCATCCTGGAACAGGGCGGCTCGGTCCAGCATCTCGATTTTCTCGGCGCCGACGAGAAGGAAGTCTACAAGACGGCGTTCGAAATCGACCAGCGCTGGCTGCTGGAACTGGCCGGCGACCGTGCGGACCTCATCGACCAGGCGCAGTCGCTCAATCTGTTCATTCCCGCCGATGTCGAGAAATGGGACCTGCTGATGCTGCACTTCCGCGCCTGGGAGCTTGGCATCAAGTCGCTTTATTATCTGCGGTCGCGCTCGGTGCAGCGCGCCGGCTTCGCCGGCGCCGTCGACAGCGACAACACCCCCGATCTCCGCCAGATCGAGGTGGAGATGCGCGATTACGACGAATGTCTGGCCTGCCAGTGAGAGGCAGTGCCATGCCGGTCATGCCGGCCATCATGCGGGGCTGTCTGCCGCGCCGCCGCTACGACGTGCTGCCCAGCGGCCAGTTGCTGCGGCTGTCGCGCCGGCGCCGTCTCTGCCGCCCCAAGGGCCAGCCGGCGCCGCCGCGCCGCCGGCTTTTTGTGCCGCCATTCCAGTTTGTCTCTTCGGGAGAATATCATGTCGCTTCTTGAAGCAGGTCGCGTCTACAAGCCGTTCGAATATCCCTGGGCCTATGAATTCTGGAAGCGCCAGCAGCAGATTCACTGGATGCCGGAGGAAGTGCCGCTTGGCGAGGACTGCCGCGACTGGGCGCAGAAGCTTGGCGACCACGAGCGCAATCTTCTGACGCAGATATTCCGCTTCTTCACCCAGGCCGATATCGAGGTGCAGGACTGCTACCACGAGAAATACGGCCGCGTCTTCAAGCCGACGGAAATCAAGATGATGCTGACGGCGTTCAGCAACATGGAAACCGTGCACATCGCCGCCTATTCGCATCTTCTCGACACCATCGGCATGCCGGAAAGCGAATATAGCGCCTTTCTTTCCTACAAGGAAATGCGCGACAAGGCCGATTATCTAGGCACCTTCGGCGTCGACAGTGACCAGGACATCGCCCGGACCTTGGCCATGTTCGGCGGCTTCACCGAAGGGCTGCAACTCTTCGCCAGCTTCGCCATGCTGATGAATTTCCCCCGCTTCAACAAGATGAAGGGCATGGGGCAGATCATCAGCTGG
>CAYYGQ010000286.1:0-2128 GCA_964471485.1 uncultured Sandaracinobacter sp.
GATCGAACCACGGCCAGCCGACGGCCGGAACGCCGCTTCGGGCGAAGGAAAGGATCATGTCGGACATGCGGTCCGCAAGCTGGCGGTCCGCCACGGTCCAGTCGCGGGTGCGGCGAAAGAGATTGAGGCTGTCGAGCGTGTCGAGCCAATAGGGCACGTCGCCGGTATGATAGGCGCCCGCCGTCGCCGGGTCGTGGTCGCTGAACGTGATGCCCGGCGTGTAGGGGTGGCGGCGGGTGAAGAAGAAGCCATAGGCCGGCGCCTTGCCGTAACGGCTGTTGTCGGCCGCCCAATTGTACATCTGGCTGCCGACGGACATGTCCCGCATCAGGTCGACCAGCGCCCGCTGCACCGCGCCGTCGCCCGTTGCCGGATAGGCTGCGAGGATGGCGCCGGCCTTGTCGCCGAAGGCCCGGCGCACCACGGCCTCATATTGCGCCACCGTGTCGGCCGGCCCGAGCCGGGCGAAACGCTCATCGCGGGTGAAGCCGATGAGGATGGGCACGTCGCTGTGGCGCCGTGCTGCGAACAGCTGCCGGACCGGCCCGGTCACATGCCGGCCGTCGACCACGATGGCCGGGCCGCGAACCGTCGCTGCGGCGGCGAGGATGCGGTTCCCCGGCAGATCGCGCATGGCGTCGATCGAGGCGGCGCCCAGCGCCTGCTGAAGCTTCAGGCCCCGGGCCTCGCCCTCCGCAAGCGGCGCCGGCGCCATGCTGTCGCTATGGTAACTGCCGCTCATGCCGACGATGCGCTTGAACAGCCCCGCGCTTTCCGGGTCCGCCTGAAGCAGCGACAGCGACATGGAGCCGGCCGACTGGCCCATCAGCGTGACATTGTCCGGGTCGCCGCCGAAGGCGGCGATGTTGCGCCTGACCCAGCGCAGGCCGGCCACCTGGTCCATCAGGCCGTAATTGCCCGAATGGCCGTCGCCCTCGGCGGTCAGTCCGGGATGGGCGAGAAAGCCCATGGCACCGACCCGGTAGGCGATCGAAACATAGACGGCCCCTTTGCGCGCCAGACCGGATCCGGCGTAATTCGCCATGCTGGCCGAGCCGACATTGAAGGCGCCGCCATAGATCCAGACGATGACCGGGCGTTTGCCGTCGGCGCGGTCTTTCGGCGCCCAGATGTTCAGATACAGGCAGTCTTCGCTGGTCGCTTCCTCGCCGAAATAATGGTTCATCGTTCGCGCCCGCAGCGATTGCAGGCACATCGGCGCGAAACGGTCGGCGTGCAGCACGCCTTGCCATGGCGATTGCGGCTGCGGCGGCCGCCAGCGCAGTTCGCGGAGCGGCGGGGCGGCGAACGGCACGCCGAACCAGCCCTCTGTTCCATCCCCCAGATCCTTGCCTTCGAGCAGCCCGCCATCGACCGCGACCGGAGCGGCCAGCACGGGTGCGGCGATTCCAAGCGCGCAGGCGGCCGCCAGCAGCACATACAGGCACAGGGCATGCAGATACAGGGCATGCGGACGGCCGGCGCGCTTTCCGGCCGCGACACCCCGCGCCGCCGGAACAGGCGCCGGAATAATTGTGGAACGGGCAAGCAACCGTGGCAGGATCGGCATCTCTCTCCCCTTTCGAAGCCTCGTGAACTATTCAGTACATTTCCTCTGCGGCCCTGGCAACGGCTTTGCTGGCGGCCGGCCGCATGCGCCAATGGGCGGAAAATGGGGATTCACCTTCGGCCCGCTTCGTGCCACAAGGTGCGCCATGCGACGCCTGCTGTTGTTCCCTCTGGCTCTTCTGGCCGCCGCCGCGTTCGCGCAAAGCCCACCCGCCGACGGCTTTGCCGCCTGGCTTGCCAGCTATCGGCAGCAGGCCGTCGCGCGCGGCCTCTCGCCCGAATGGCTGGACCAGGCGCTGGCCGGCGCCAGCTATGCGCCGCGCGTCGTCGAGCTCGACCGCCACCAGCCCGACGATTCCGGGGCGCGCAACGTCTTCGCCGATTATCTGGCCCGGCAACTGACGGCCGAGCGCATCGCCAGCGGCCGGGCGCGCGCCGCCGACAACCGCGCGGCGCTGCTTCGCATCGGCGAGGCGACCGGGGTTTCGCCGGACATCATCGTCGGCATCTGGGGCATGGAAACCAGCTATGGGCGCGTGCTCGGCGGTTTCGACCTGCC
>CAYYGQ010000287.1:0-2101 GCA_964471485.1 uncultured Sandaracinobacter sp.
AGCGGCGCGAACAGGAACATGCCGGCCGAGCCCGCCGCCGTGCCGAGGCCGAAGACGAAGCTGCGCCGCTCCGGCGCGACGTTGCGGGCGAACGCCGCCAGCACGATGCCGAACGAGCCGGAGGCGACGCCGAGGCCGACGAGCAGGCCGCCGCCGACATGGAGCATGGTCGTCGTGTCCGCGTTGGCCATGATGACGAGCCCGCCGGCATACATCAGGCCCGACAGCGCCAGCACGCGCCATGTGCCGTATTTGTCGGCCAGCGCGCCGAAGACCGGCGTGCCGAACCCCCATGCAAGGTTCTGGATCGCCATCGCCAGCCCGAAGGTGGTGCGGTCCCAGCCCTTCTCGGCCAGCATCGGCAGCTGGAAGAAGCCCATCGCCGAGCGCGGGCCGAAGGTCAGCAGCGCGATGGCGCAGCCGCAGGCGATGATGAGCCACGGAAGGCGCGAGGCGGACGGGTGGGCAATGGATGAGGCGGCCATGATCGGGTTCCAGACTGACGGAGCGGCGCACCGAAGCAGCGGGCGTTCCGGCGAACGGCGCTCTGCTGCGTCGGCGTGGATTTCCTGGCCGCCTTTGTGCGACGCCGGACGATACCGCCCGGCCGCGGAATGCTCTAGTCGAGTTTTGCGTTTCTGTGAAATGAATTGAACGTGCCGATCGTTCAATTCCATTGAAGCGCAAGCGCCATGCTCACGGAAAGAGCGGCGTGTGGGGGAAGGGCGGCCGCAGATGCTCCGGCCTGTGTTCGTTGAAGCCGGGCAGCGAGGGCGGCGGCATGCGCCGCGGCGGCATGGCCGGCGGCGGCACCACCACCGGCGGCGGCACGGCGATCGCCGGCGGCGTCGATAGCGGCGCGACGCCCGCCGGGGGGCGGCCGATGGGCAGTTGCGGCGAGGGCAGCGGCGGGCGCGGAACGACGATGAAGGCGCCGGCGCGCAGCGACCGCGCATTCAGCCCCGGATTGGCGTTGCGCAGCGTCTCGACGCTGATGCCGCAGGCGCGCGCGATGGAGGAAAGCGTGTCGCCGAAGCGGACGCCGAGGCGCTCCGGGCAGGCGGCCTGCGCCACGCCCGCCGAAAGGCAGACGAGGACCATGCCGAGGAAGGCGCGCGCGCCGATCATGGTCACGACGCCTTCCTGGCGCGGGTTCCGGCGCGCCTGGCCTCGATCTCGGCGAAGCGGGCCAGGAAGGCCTCTTGCGCCATGCGGGTGGGAAGCGGGTCGAGCGGCAGGCCGTCGCTGGTGATGTTGCGCGGCCGGCCGAAGAATTTCTGCGCTTCGGCCTCCGAGAAGCCGGCCAGCCGCGTCGCCTCGAACCAGGCCGCCACCTGGTCGGCGCGCTTGATCGCCCTGGTCAGGGCTGCGGGCAGGTCTGGCGGCAGCGAAAAGCGCAGATGGATCGCGCGGTGCAGCCGCTTTTCCACCAGCTTGTAGCCGCCGCCGACCACGGCCTTGAACGGCGAGATCATGTCGCCGATGACATATTCGGGCGCGTCGTGCAGCAGCGCGGCGAGCTGCTCCCCGGGCGACGCCTGCGGCAGCGCCGCGCTGAGCGCGGCTTCCACCGCCAGCGAATGCTGCGCCACCGAAAAGGCATGGTCGCCCCGCGTCTGCCCGTTCCAGCGCGCGACGCGGGCAAGCCCGTGGGCGATGTCGGTTATCTCGACGTCGAGCGGCGAAGGATCGAGCAGGTCGAGCCGGCGGCCGGAAAGCATGCGCTGCCAGGCGCGGGGCGGGGTGGCGGGCTTGTCGGCCATCACGCCTCCTCCGCGCCGCCGGCTTGCGGCAGGGCGTATTTCGCCCCGGGCGGAACGGAGAGCGAGAGCCCCACCCCGCCGGCAGTGATCGGCGCCCCGCCGTCCTGCGCGTCCCCGACCCGGTCGATGCGCACGATGGCCAGCCCGTTTCGGCCGCTGACGCTGCCCAGCGCGCCGATGACGCGCCCGCCCGCCTCGACGGCGGTGCCGCCCTCGGGCAGGTCCGCCTCGCCCTCGACGATCATGACCCGGCGGCGCGCGGTGCCGCGATGCTGCATCCGCGAAACCACCTCCTGCCCGACATAGCAGCCCTTGTGAAACCCGACGCCGCCATTCTC
>CAYYGQ010000288.1:0-2081 GCA_964471485.1 uncultured Sandaracinobacter sp.
ACGCGATCGACTGGGCAAGCCGGCCTTATGGCACCAACAGCTTCACGCACAAGCCGTCGGCGGTGATCGGCACCTCGCCCGGCGCCATCGGCACCGCCGTTGCCCAGCAGAGCCTCAGAAGCGTGCTCGGCTTCTGCAATTCGCCGCAGATGAACGCCCCCGAAGCCTATATCACCTTCACGCCGGGCCTGATCGACGACGACGGCAAGGTGACCGTGGAATCGACCGAGCAATTCCTCCGCGACTATATGCGGGAATTTCACGATCACATCGAGCGGGTGCTGACCGTGCTGCCGAACGCCGGCTAGCCAGGCCGAAGCGCGGAAAAAAAGGGCCAGCCATGCGCGAACCCCCAACAGCCCCGCCGCAGGGCCTTGCCGAGGCGCCGCCGGCGCCTGGGGCCGCAGCCGCCGCCCGGCCGCCAGAGCACGCGTCGCTCGGCAACGATCCGCTCAACGTCGACGACGGGGAGGCGGGCGGCCGGGCGGCGGCCGCCTTCCGCGCGCATTGCCCGGCCGATCGGGCCCATCCTGCCGGCGCGGCGGCGGCAACGGTCGGGCTTGCCGTGTGACTGGCTTTCTCTTTAGCGCCGACACCGAGAATCTGCTGAAGACGCTCGTTCTTCTCCTCGATCTTGGCGGCACCTTCGCCTTCGCGCTCAGCGGCGGCATGGCCGGGGTGCGGCGTGGGCTGGATCTTTTCGGGGTGCTGGTGCTGTCGTTCGCCGCCTCTACGGCGGGCGGCATCAGCCGCGACCTGCTGATCGGCGCCGTGCCGCCCGCCGCCCTCGAGGACTGGCGCTATCTCGCCGTGTCGCTGGCCGCCGGCTTGCTGTGCTTCTTCTGGTCGCCAAGCATCGAACGGCTGCGAAACCCGGTGCAGATGCTCGATGCGGCCGGCCTTGCTCTCTTCGCCGTCGCCGGCAGCGAAAAGGCGCTGACCTTTGGCCTTGGCCCGGTGATGGCCGCGCTCCTCGGCATGTTGACCGGGATCGGCGGCGGAGTCGTTCGCGACCTGCTGCTGGTGCGGATTCCAGGGGTGCTGCGCGCCGATCTTTACGCGGTCGCCGCCCTTGCCGGCGCGGCGATCGTCGTTGCCGGCCACCTGCTGCATCTTCCGGTCGTCCTCGGCGCGGCGGCGGGCGGGCTGTTCTGCTTTGCGCTCCGCATGCTGGCGATCCGGCGCGGCTGGCATCTGCCCGTGGCCCGCAAAGGCGGGACTCCGCCCCCCGCCGGCAAGGAATAGGCCGGCAAGGAATAGGCCGGCAAGGAATAGCGCCGACAAGGAATAGGCCCGACAAGGCGGGCGGGAGCGGGCGCCGCTCCGGCGGACAGAGCCAGCGGAGGCCGCCTGCGCGAACACCCGCAGACCGGGGCTCCGGTCATGGGTCATTTCATACCATTGGTATCAAGTGTTGACGATATTCCAGAGCTTATTTTCGGATGATCGGCAATCCATATCCCTGTCATGAACAGGATCAGCAAAAACCCGCCCTTCGCCGGACCATCGCCCGACAGCGCCCGCCAGCCCGCTCTCTTTCTTCCGCACGGCGGTGGTCCCTGCTTCTTCATGGACTGGAATCCGCCCGACACATGGCGCGGCATGGCCGCGTTCCTGAAAGGCGTCATGGCGACGCTGCCGGCACGGCCACGGGCGATCCTGCTGGTTTCCGCGCACTGGCTGGAGCCGCAATTCCGCGTTACCGGCCATGCCCGGCCGCCGTTGATCTACGATTATTACGGCTTTCCCCAGCACACTTATGCGTTGACCTATCCGGCGCCGGGCGATCCCGCGCTGGCCGAAAAGGTCGCCGGGCTGATCGGCGCGGCGGGGCTGAACGCCCATGCCAATCCCGCAGTCGATCCCGCAGTTGATCCCGCGCGCGGCTTCGATCACGGCCTGTTCATTCCGCTCAAGCTGGTGGCGCCCGACGCCGACATCCCGGTGGTCCAGCTCTCGCTGCGGCGCGATCTCGATCCGGCCGCGCATCTGGCGCTGGGCCGCGCCCTCGCCGGCCTGCGCGACCAAGGCGTGCTGATCGTCGGCAGCGGCATGAGCTTCCACAACATGCGCGCCTATGG
>CAYYGQ010000289.1:0-2061 GCA_964471485.1 uncultured Sandaracinobacter sp.
GGCGCCGGCGCGGATCGACTATCTGGCGCGCGACTATGAAAGCTACCGGCGGATGATGCTGGACCGCATGGCGGTCAGCGTTCCCGGCTGGACCGAGCGCAACCCGGCCGACCTTGGCGTTGCCCTCGTCGAATGGCTTGCCTATATCGGCGATGCCCTGAGCTACCGGCTCGACCATGTGGCGACCGAATCGACGCTCGACACCGCCAGGCTTCGGGTGTCGGCCGGGCGCCACGCCCGGCTGGTCGGCTATCGGATGCACAACGGCGCCAGCGCCCGGGTGCTGGCGCGGGTGCGGCTTGCCCCCGGCGTCGACCATTTCACCCTGCCGGCGACGGGGGTCGCCTTCCTGACGCGGATCGAGGGCGGCGCGCCCGGCGTGCTGCCGCTGGCGCGCGCCGCGCGCGAAGTGGACGGCGGCGCCATCGCCTTCGAGCCGCTTTGGCCGGCGCGCCTTCACGCCGCCCATGCGGAAATCGCTCTCCACCATTGGGGCGACCGCGAGGCGCGCGTCGCCGAGGGCGCCACCTGGTGCGACCTCCGCGACCCCGAGCTGCGGTTGCAACTGGCCAAGGGGGACATACTGGTGCTGGTGCAGCATCGCGACCCCCTGACCGGCCGCGCCATCGACGCCGATCCGCTGGCGCGGCAGGCGGTGCGGCTGACGGCGGCGCCGGAACTGCTCGAGGATCCGCTCGAAACCGTCACGCCGTCCGCTGGCGGCGCCGAGCGGCCGCTCCCGGTCTGGCGCATCCGCTGGGGACCGGCCGACGCGCTTCGCTTCGACCTCCATTGCGGCGCGATCCCGGGGGCGCCGCTGGCGCTGGCGCTTGGCAATATCGTGCCGGCAAGCCATGGCTTCACCCTCGCCGATCCGGCGACCGACCAGCCGCTGGAAGAGCCGCTTGGAGCGGCGCCCGACCTGGTCGACCCCGAACAGCCACCGGCCGAAGGCGTGGCCGACGAGGCCAAGCCGCTTGCCGCGCTCGACCGGCCACGGCCGTTTCATCCGCTGCTCGCCCGCCGGGATCTCTGCTTCGCCACCCCGCCCGACGACGGCGACGGCTCGGCCGCCTTTCTGCTGCGGGTCGATCCGGCGCGGGCGGTGGCGCAGATTGGCCTGCGCTCGACCAGGGAGACCGACCGTTGGCGCCCGGTGGCGGACCTGCTCGGCCAGCCGGCCGATGCCCTGGTCTTTGTCGCCGAGGTGGAGGAGGACGGCCGCGCCCGCCTGCGCTTCGGCCAGCCGCGCGGCGACCGGCCGTCCAGCGGCGGCAAGACGCCGTTGCCCGATGACCGCTTCTTCGCCGGCTACCGGGTCGGCGCCGGCCCGGCCGGCAATATCGGCGTCGAGGCGCTCGCCCATGTCGCCGCCGCGACGGCGGTGGCCGCCAATCTCTCCGGCGTCGGCAATCCGCTGCCGGCGACGGGAGGGGTGGGGCGCGAAAGCATCGCCGAGGTGCGGCAGCGGGCGCCGGTCTCCTTCCATCGCCAGCAGCGCGCGGTGACGCTGGCCGACTATGAGGCCTTGCTGAACGCCCATCCCGATGTGCAGCGCGCGGTGGCGCGGAAACGCTGGCTCGGCGGCTGGCCGGCCATCTTCCTCACCGTCGACCGCAAGGGCGGGCTGCCGCTCGACGCCGCCTTCCGGGAAATGCTGCTGGCCTTTCTGGAACCCTATCGGATGATGGGCCACGATCTTGCCATCGACGAGCCGGTGCCGGTGCCGCTGTCGATCGCCATCCGCGCCTGCGCCAGCCCGGATTCCTTTGCCGACAAGGTGGAGGCGGCGCTTCGCCGGCGCTTTTCCGCGGGTCTTGCCGAAGACGGGCGGCGCGGCTTCTTCCACCCCGACAATCTTTCCTTTGGCGGCGAAATCTATCTGAGCCGCCTCTACGAGGCCGGGTTGCAGGTGCCGGGCGTCGCCGATCTCGAAGTCACCGCCTTCCGCCGCTCGGCCGGCGCCGACGCCATCGCCGCCGGCGTGCTGCGCTTTGGCGCCCGCGAGATTCCAAGCCTTGCGAACGACCCGAACCGTCCGGGCGAAGGGCGCCTCACCAT
>CAYYGQ010000290.1:0-2053 GCA_964471485.1 uncultured Sandaracinobacter sp.
ACCATGAAGCCCGTTCCATCCCGCACCCCCGCCCAACCGCCCACAGAGGGCGGCCGCGCCGGGTGGTTGGGCGCGGGATGGCACAGCCCTGAAAAGCCCATGCGGGCGCTTTTCCAGACACACTCCAAGGCCGGCCCATGAATCAGGACGAACGGCTGATCGGCGGCGGCCGCCGTGGCGAAGACCAGGACGCGGCGCTGCGCCCGCAAAGCCTGGGCGAATTCGTCGGGCAGCAGGCGGCCCGCGAAAATCTGCGCGTCTTCATCGACGCCGCGAAGCACCGCGGCGACGCGCTCGACCATGTGCTGCTGTCCGGCCCGCCGGGGCTGGGCAAGACCACGCTGGCGCAGATCGTGGCGCATGAACTGGGGGTGGGCTTTCGCGCCACCTCCGGTCCCGTCATCGCCAGGGCCGGCGACCTCGCCGCCCTCCTCACCAATCTCGAACCGAGGGACGTGCTGTTCATCGACGAGATTCACCGTCTGGCGCCGCAGGTGGAGGAAATCCTCTATCCGGCCATGGAGGATCGCGCCCTCGACCTGATGATCGGCGAGGGGCCTTCGGCCAGATCCGTCCGCATCGACCTGCCGCCCTTCACGCTGGTGGGGGCGACAACGCGTTCCGGCCTGGTGACGCAGCCGCTGCGCGACCGGTTCGGCATCCCGCTTCGCCTGGTTTTCTACACCGAGGACGAGCTCCACAGCGTCGTCCGCCGCGCCGCCACCCTGCTTGCGCTCGGCCTGAGCGAGGACGGCGCCCGCGAGATCGCCCGGCGCGCGCGCGGCACGCCCAGAATCGCCGGCCGGCTGCTGCGCCGCGTCCGCGATTTTGCGGCAAAGCGCGCCGAGCCGGTCGACGCCGCCTTCGCCGATCAGGCGCTCAACCGCCTTGAAGTCGATTCGCTTGGCCTCGACGCGCAGGACCGCCGCTATCTGTGGATGATCGCCGACCTTTATCGCGGCGGCCCGGTGGGGATCGAAACGCTGGCGGCCGGCCTTTCGGAAGCGCGCGACACGCTGGAGGATGTGGTGGAACCTTACCTCATCCAGACCGGCCTTGTCGCCCGCACCGCGCGCGGAAGGGTGCTGAATGCGCCTGCCTGGGCGCATCTGGGGCTGAAGCCGCCGGCAACGACCGCGCCGCTGCTGCCGCTGGACGATCCCGACCAAGAATAGTCATCGCTTGCCGGAAACTGGCGGCCGCGCCATAGGCTTCCCCCATGCACGACCTCAAACTGTTGCGCGCCGACCCGGCCGCCTTCGACGCCGCCATGGCTCGGCGCGGCGTCGAACATGCCTCCGCCGCCATCCTGGCCGCCGACAAGGCGCTACGCGCCGCGCAGACGGAATTGCAGACGCTGCTGGCGCGGCGCAACGAAGCCTCGAAAGCGATCGGAAGCGCCAAGGCCGAGAAGAACGACGCGAAGGCCGCGGCGTTGATGGCGGACGTGGCGCAACTGAAAACGGACATCGCCGCCGCCGAGGAACGCGAACGGGCGGACGAAGCCGAAATGCTGCGCCTGGTGGAAGCGCTGCCGAACCTGCCGGCCGCCGATGTGCCGGACGGCACCGACGAGACCGCCAACAAAGAGGTGAAACGCCGGGGCGAAGCGCGCGCCTTCGGCGCCGAGCACGACGCGCTCGCCGAAAAGCTCGGCTATGCGGCGGAGGCTGCGGCGAAGCTCGCCGGCAGCCGCTTCATGGTGCTGGAAGGCGGCCTTGCCCGCCTGCACCGCGCCCTTGGCCAATATATGCTGGACCGGCAGACGGCGGCCGGCTGGCGGGAAACGGTGGTGCCGCTTTTGGTGCGGGACGAAGCGGTCTACGGCACCGGGCAATTGCCGAAATTCGCCGACGACCTGTTCCAGACCACCGACGGCCGCTGGCTGATCCCCACCGCCGAAGTCAGCCTTACCAACCTGGTCCGCGAACAGATTCTGGACGCCGACGAACTGCCTTTACGCCTGACCGCGCTTACCCCCTGCTTCCGCAGCGAAGCGGGGGCGGCGGGGAAAGACACGCGCGGCCTCATCCGCCAGCACCAGTTCGAGAAA
>CAYYGQ010000291.1:0-2018 GCA_964471485.1 uncultured Sandaracinobacter sp.
GGGTGGGCATGGATAGTGCCGGCGATATCTTCCAGCGTGCCGCCCATTTCGATGGTCAGCGCAAAGGCCGCCGCCAGTTCGGAAATTCCCGCCCCGACCGCCTGAATGCCCAGAACCTGGCCGTTGTCGCTGCGCGAAACCACGCGCACCAGACCGTCCTCGCGCCCCAGCGTCATGGCGCGGCCATTGGCGCGGAAGGGGAAGGCGTCGACCCGCGCGCCGGAGCCGGCGGCGGCGGGCTCCAGCCCGACCGACACCACTTCGGGATCGGTGAAGCAGACGGCCGGGATGCAGCGTTTGTCCCATGGCAGGCGCTCGCCCGCAGCGGTGGCGACCGCCACTTCCGCCTGCGCCATGGCGCGGTGCGCCAGCATCGGCTCGCCGGTGATATCGCCGATCGCCAGCACGCCGGTCATCGAGGTGCGGCAATATTCGTCGATCCGGACGAAGGGGCCGTCCATGGTCAGCGCCAGCGACTGGAATGCGCCGGTTTCGGGTTTGCGCCCGACAGTCACCAGCACTTTCGCCGCCTCGATCCCGGTTTCCGCGCCGCCATTGTCGATGCGCAATCCGGTGTCGGTCAGGCCAAGCGCCTTCGCGCCCGTCAGCACGGTGACGCCGAGTTCCTTCAGTCTGGCGGCGACAGGGGCGGTCAGTTCGTTGTCCCATGCCGGCAGGATGCGTTCGCCGGCCTCGACCACCGTCACTTTCGCGCCAAGCTTGGCGAAGGCGGTGCCGAGCTCAAGCCCGATATAGCCGCCGCCGACCACCGCCAGCGAAGACGGGACTTCGGTCAGCGCCAATGCGCCGGTCGAGGACAGCACCCGGTCGCCAAAGGGCAGGAAAGGCAGTTCCACCGGTGCCGAGCCGGTGGCGAGGATGGTGGTTTCGGGGCGGATGGTGACTTCGCCCTCGGCGGTGTCAACCTTGACGGTGCGGCCGTCCTGAAAGCGGGCGCGGCCGGTAATGGTGCGCACCTTCGCCTTTTTCAGCAGGCCGGCGACGCCGCCGGTGAGGCGCGAGACGATGCCGTCCTTCCAGCCCATGCCCCTGGCGAGGTCGATTTCCGGCGCGCCGGCGCGGATGCCGAGCGGGCTTTCGCCTGCCGCTTCGCGGGCGCGGTAAAATTCATCGGCCAGATGAATGACAGCCTTGGAAGGAATGCAGCCGATATTCAGGCAGGTGCCGCCGGGTCGTTCCGCCTCGACCACGATGGTGTCGAGCCCGCGCTGGCCAGCGCGGATCGCCGCGACATAGCCGCCCGGCCCCGCGCCGATCACCAGAACCTTGCAGGAAATGTCGCTCATGCCTCGCCCTCCGTGAACAGCGCCAGCGGGTCTTCGAGGAGGCCCTTGATGCGCTGGACGAAGATGGCGGCGTCCCAGCCGTCGATCACGCGGTGGTCGAAGCTGGAGGACATGTTCATGACCTGACGCGGCTTGAACTTCTTGCCGTTCCAGACCGGGCGCACCTGCATCTTGTTGACGCCGATGATCGCCACTTCCGGGTAGTTGATGATCGGCGTGTGCGAGATGCCGCCCAACGGGCCGAGCGAGGTGATGGTGATGGTCGAGCCGGTCAGTTCGTCGCGGCCGAGCTTGCCGTCGCGTGCGCCCTTGGCCAGCCGGGCGATTTCCGCCGCCTGCTCCCAGATCCCGCGCGATTCGGCATGGCGCAGATTGGCGACGACGAGGCCGGTCGGCGTCTGCACCGCGATGCCGGCATGGATGCCGCCATATTGATGGATGACGCCGTTCTGGTCGTCATAGCGGGCGTTGAACTGCGGCTGCTCGCGGATCGCGATGGTCATGGCGCGCAGCAGGAAGGGCAGCAGCGTCAGCTTCTCCTGATCTTCGCGGCGCTTGCCGTTCATCTTGGACCGCAGCGCCTCCAGCCCGGTCATGTCGACATCTTCGACATAGGTGATGTGGGGGATCTGGCGCTTGGCGGTGGCCATCTTCTCGGCGATCATCCGGCGCAGGCCGGCGACCTTGATTTCCTTGACCGACGTGTCGGCG
>CAYYGQ010000292.1:0-2007 GCA_964471485.1 uncultured Sandaracinobacter sp.
CGCGGCTCTGCGGATGACGCGCCCATGCCGCTGATCGCCATCGACGGGCCGGCCGCATCCGGCAAGGGCACCATCGCCCGCGCCATCGCCCGCCACTACCGGGTGCCGCACCTCGATACCGGCGCGCTCTATCGGGCGGTGGCGCTGGCGGCGCGCCGAAGCGGCCTGTCCCCCGAAGACGCCGATGCCTGCGCCGCCGCGGCCGGCGCGCTCGACCTGTCGCTGCTCGACGATCCCGAGCTTCGCGGCGGCGCCACCGGCGACCTCGCCTCGCGCATCGCGCGGCTGCCGGGCGTGCGCGCCGCCCTGCTGGAATTCCAGCGCCGCTTCGCCGGCCAGCCCGGCGGCGCTGTCCTCGACGGCCGCGACATCGGCACCGTCATCGCCCCCCTGGCCGACGCCAAGCTGTTCGTCACCGCCGCCCCGGAAATCCGCGCCCGCCGCCGCTTTCTCGAACTGCGCCGCATGGGCCAAGAGGCGAACGAAGCCGGGGTGTTGCAGGACATCCTCGCCCGCGACGCCCGCGACATGGAACGGGCCGACGCGCCGCTCGCACGGGCGGACGACGCCGTCTTGCTCGATACCGGCGATTTCGATATAGACGCCGCCGTCCGGCAGGCGCTGACGTTCGTCTCGCGCCGGCTGGATCGGACTGGCTGACAGGCGGTGCCCGGGAAAAATTTCCCGTGCGCCTGTTGCTGTTTGCCGGCCCGTGTTTCAACTCCAACCCCGGCGGACCGCTTTCCCATGCGAAAATCCCATGCGAAAATCCAGCGGCCGGCGGCCAACTGACCGATAGGATCTTCATGGCTTCGACTGCAATGCCCACCAGGGACGATTTCGCCGCACTTCTCGACAAGTCGCTTGGCGGTCCCGACGGGTTCGAAGGAACGGTTCGCAAGGGGCGGGTCACCGCCATCGAAAATGATCTGGTGGTGATCGATGTCGGCCTGAAGTCGGAAGGGCGGGTTTCGATCCGCGAATTCGCCTCCGCCGGACAGGAGCCGCAGGTCGCCGTCGGCGACGAGGTGGAAGTCTACGTCGACCGGGTGGAAAACGCCTACGGCGAAGCCATGCTGAGCCGCGAACGCGCGCGGCGCGAAGCGGCCTGGGACAAGCTCGAAGAGCAGTTCAACGCCGGCGAACGCGTCGAAGGCACCATCTTCGGCCGCGTCAAGGGCGGTTTCACCGTCGATTTGGGCGGCGCCGTCGCCTTCCTGCCCGGCAGCCAGGTGGACATCCGCCCGGTCCGCGATGTCACGCCGCTGATGGGCATGGCCCAGCCGTTCCAGTTGCTGAAAATGGATAGGAAGCGCGGCAACATCGTCGTCTCCCGCCGCAGCATTCTGGAAGAAACCCGCGCCGAAGCGCGCTCGGGCCTGATCCAGAACCTCTCCGAAGGCCAGGTGATCGAAGGCACGGTGAAGAACATCACCGATTACGGCGCCTTCGTCGATCTGGGCGGCATCGACGGCCTGCTCCACGTCACCGACATGAGCTACAAGCGCGTCGGCCACCCGAGCGAGATCATCAACATCGGCGACACGGTGAAGGTGCAGATCATCCGCATCAACCGCGACACCCAGCGCATCAGCCTCGGCATGAAGCAGCTGGAATCGGATCCGTGGGAAGGCGCGGACGCCAAATATCCGGTTGGCGCGAAATTCACCGGCCGCGTCACCAACATCACCGAATATGGCGCCTTCATCGAGCTCGAACCCGGAATCGAGGGCCTGGTCCACGTCTCGGAAATGAGCTGGGTGAAGAAGAACGTCCACCCCGGCAAGATCGTCTCCACCAGCCAGGAAGTCGAAGTCGTCATCCTCGAGGTGGACGCCGAAAAGCGCCGCATCTCGCTCGGCCTGAAGCAGGCGCAGCGCAACCCATGGGAAGTGTTCGCCGAAGAGCATCCGGTGGGCGCGGTCGTCGAGGGCGAAGTCAAGAATTCGACGGAATTCGGCCTGTTCATCGGCCTTCCGGGCGATGTGGACGGCATGGTTCACATGT
>CAYYGQ010000293.1:0-1995 GCA_964471485.1 uncultured Sandaracinobacter sp.
GACCGGGCCGTCCGGTCCCTGAGTCGCTCTTCGCCGCACCACCGCGCGATCAGGAAGCTTGCCGAATGCGGCCGCTGCCGCGAATGTCCGCGCGCCGCAGCGTCGGATTGCCGAACAGTTCGACCGTGCCGCTGCCGCGAATCGACACGTCCGCTGCTGTTTGCGCGGTCAGTTGCGCGTCGCCGCTGCCGCGGATGCTGATCTCCGCCGACCGGGCGGCCAGCTCCTTCAGGCGCGCCTTGCCCGAGCCGCGGACCTCCACCTCGACCCGTTCGGCGGCGCCGGCGGCGGCGATGTCGCCGCTGCCGCGAAGGCGCAGCCGCAATGCGGGCTGATCGACCGCCGGCAGGTCGAGCTTGCCGCTGCCGAGCAGCGTCCAGTCGGCGATCGCCGGTCCCGACACCTCGACCGCCAGCCGCGCGCCGTGCCAGCCCTGGTTGCAATCGAGGCGGAGGGTGTCGCCCTCCAGCCGCACATGATCGACGAGGGCCGCCGCGCCGCGCACCCGCACCTCGGCTTGGCCCCCCGGCTTATAGCGGATCGTCGCCGGCAGCGCGATCACCAGCCGCCCGGTCGAGGCCAGCGGCAGCGCCACCTGCCGCTCGGCGCCGGTGACGGCGCCGCAAGCGGGGCCGCCGCCCAGCAGTTCGGACAGGCCGGCGAGATCGCGCCCGGAAAGCCCCACCCCAAGCGGCAGCAGCACGGCGGCGCCGAGCAGCCCCGCCACGGCGACCAACGCCAATTTCCCGGCCATGCTTCGTTCCTTTCCTCGCTCGCCGTTCAAACCCGCGCTTCCCCGTGGCGGATCAGGCGGAAATGCAGCCGGGCGTATCGGCCCAGCAGGCGCGTCGCCCAGCCAAGGCCGAGCAGCAGCAGCGCGCCGCCGCCAAGGAAGCCGCACAGCATCCCGGCGCCGATGCAAAGCTGCCCCACCACCCCGGCCGCCACCCCAGCCAATGGGCCGCCAAGCTGGAACGCCAGCGTGGTGAACAGCAGCTTCACCCCGACCGCGCCGATGGCCACCAGCGCCACCGCCAGACCAAGCGCCACGCCGGCGGCGCCCAGCAGCAGCGGCAGCAGCACCAGCAGGTCGACGACGGCGAGCGCCGCCAGCGCCATGGTCGCCGCCAGCAGGTTCGACAGGCTCCAATGTTCCTCGAAGCGGCGCAGCCCCAGTTCGGCGCGCAATTCGCGGGCGATGCGCCGCGGGTCGCCAAGCGCCGCCGCCACGTCTTCCTCGTCGCGGCCGGCGACGGCCGATTCGGCGAAATGGTCGGCATAATCGGCGACGATCTCGTCGATCTCTGGCGACGGCAGACCGGAGAGGGCGGAGCGCAACGCCCGCAAAAAGGCGTCTCTCTTCATGACGGTTCCTCCAGAAGTCGGTCGACCGCGTCGGAGAAGGCGCGCCAGTCGCGGCGGTGCGCTGCGAACAGCGCCCGCCCGGAATCGGTCAGCCGATAATATTTGCGCGGCGGCCCGTTGCTCGATTCGGCGATGCGGGTGGCCACCAGCCCATCCTTCTGCAAGCGCCGCATCAGCGGATAGATGGTGCCCTCGCCCATGCCGACCGCTTCGACGAGGGTGCTGGCGATTTCATAGCCATAGCTTTCGCCGCGCGACAGCACGGCCAGCACGCAGAGGTCGAGCGCGCCTTTCCGCAACTGTATCTGGATCGAGTCGGCCATGGCTTTTCCACGGCTTCGATACGGCAAGCTACTATCTTATGCAAGGTAGCTTGTTATAGACCGATCCTCCCGCCAGCCATGAAAAAGGGCCGGGGGATCGCCCCCCGGCCCTTTCGTTTTCGCTGCTTTCGCCCTTAGTGGGCGGCCAGCGCCGCCAGCAGCAGCAGCGCCACGATGTTGGAGATCTTGATCATCGGGTTCACCGCCGGGCCGGCGGTATCCTTGTAGGGGTCGCCGACGGTGTCGCCGGTGACGGCGGCCTTGTGCGCCTCCGATCCCTTGCCGCCGTGGTTGCCGTCCTCGATGT
>CAYYGQ010000294.1:0-1987 GCA_964471485.1 uncultured Sandaracinobacter sp.
GCCACAGCCCGTCGCGATGCGCGGCGGAGCGGATCGGCGGGTTCATCTGGGCATAGCTGCCGAGCCGGGGATAGGCATCCTCCGCCGCCAGCGTCAGATGCTGGGGCGTCACCTCGCAACTGGCGATGTCCTTGTGCTGCGACAGCAGCTCCAGCTCGGCGGGCGTCGTGATGTGCAGCACATGGATGCGCCGCCCGGCGGCGCGCGCGAGGGCGAGGATGCGGCGGGTGGCGAGGATGGCGCTTTCATCGTCGCGCCAGACCGGATGGCTCGACGGATCGCCTTCGATGCGCAGGTCGGCACGGGCGTTCATCCGCGCCTCGTCCTCGGCATGGATGGCGACGCGGCGGGAGCCGGAGGCAAGCACATCGGCCAGCCGCGCATCCTCCGACACCAGCAGGTCGCCGGTCGATGCGCCCATGAAGATCTTGACGCCGGCCGCGCCCGGCTGGCGCTCCAGCTCGGCGAGGTCGGCGGCGTTGGCGTTGGTGGCGCCGACATAGAAGGCGTGCTCGCACCACATGCGGTCCTTCGCCCGCGCCAGCTTGTCAGCGAGCGCGGCGGCGCTGTCGGTGTTGGGCTTGGTGTTCGGCATCTCGAACACGCCGGTGATGCCGCCCAGCACGGCGGCGCGGCTGCCGGTTTCGAGGTCTTCCTTGGCCTCCAGCCCCGGCTCGCGGAAATGGACCTGGGTGTCGATGGCGCCGGGCAGGATGGTGAGGCCGGTGCAGTCCACCACCTCTCCGGCGTCTCCCGTCACGCCGATGCCGGCGATGCGCCCGTCGCGAACGCCGATGTCGGCCTCGACCAGTCCGCCCGGCGTGAAGGCGCGGCCATTTTTCAGCAGCAGGTCATATGTCGGCATGGATTTCCGTTTCGGCGCTTCTATTCCTGCCCACCCATACTAAGTTGAGCCCATGCCTGCCACCACCCTTGCCGACCGCGCCCTCATTCGCCTTGCCGGGGAGGATGTGCGCGGCTTCCTCCAGGGCCTCGTCACCAACGACATGGCGCTGCTGGTCCCCGAACGTCCGTTGTGGGCGGCGCTGCTCAGCGCGCAGGGCAAGGTGCTGTTCGACTTCATCCTGTGGGCGGACGGCGACGACGTGCTGGTCGATTGCGAGGCGGAACGGCGCGACGAGCTGGCCAAGCGCCTGCGCCTCTATCGCCTGCGCCGGCCGATCACGATCGAGCCGGAGGATGCGCTGGCCGTCCATTGGGCGGCGAATGGTAACGAGGGCGTGGCCGACCCGCGCCTGCCTGCGCTCGGCCGCCGCTGGCTGGCGCCGGCGGGGGAAGTGGCGGTGGGCTATCGCGAACATCGCATAGCGCGCGGCGTGCCGGAAGGCGCGGCCGATCTCGGCATCGACAAGACGCTGTGGCTTGAGGCCAATGCCGAGGAACTGAACGGCGTCAGCTTCACCAAGGGCTGCTATGTCGGGCAGGAGAACACCGCCCGCATGCATTACCGCTCCAACGTCCGGCGGCGCATCCTGCCGCTGTCGGGCGTGGCGGGCGCGGCGCCGGGGCCGGTGATGGCCGGCGACCGCGAAGCCGGCGATTTGCGGAGCGTGGCGGGCGATCATGGCCTCGCCTGGATGCGGCTGGATTATGTCGGCCGGGACTTGACGGTCGGCGGCCGGCCGGTGGTGCTGACCCTGCCCGACTGGCTGCCCGCGCCCGCCGGAGAGGTTGCCAGTTCCAGTTAACCAAGCGTTGGCAAAGTCGGCCTAGACAGGGCGTGAAAGGATCGCCCCATGCTTCATGTGCACAAGAATTTCACGGGCCGTGTCGAGCTTGACGGCGCTGATTTCCTGGGTTGCCAGTTCACCGATGTGGTCTTCGTCTATCGCGGTGGACCGCCGCCGATGATGAGCCGCTGCACCTTTGACGGCGTGTCGATGGCGTTCGACGGCGCGGCCGCCAACACCGCCGCTTTCCTCAAGCTGCTGGCCTCGCCGGGCAGCGGTTTCCAGCAGGTGGTGCG
>CAYYGQ010000295.1:0-1965 GCA_964471485.1 uncultured Sandaracinobacter sp.
CGACGCCACCTACATCGAGCCGATCACCCCCGAAGTGGTCGCCCGCATCATCGAAAAGGAACGCCCGGACGCGGTCCTCGCCACCATGGGCGGGCAGACGGCGCTGAACACGGTGCTGGCGCTGGCCAAGGACGGCACGTTGGCACGCCTGGGCGTCGAACTGATCGGCGCCGACGCCCACGCCATCGAGACCGCCGAGGACCGGCTGAAATTCCGCGACGCCATGGACGAGATCGGCCTCGAATCGCCGCGCTCGCGCATCGCTTACAATCTGGAGGAAGCGCTCGCCGCCCTAGAATATGTCGGCCTGCCGGCCATCGTCCGGCCGTCGTTCACCCTTGGCGGCACCGGCGGCGGCATCGCCTACAACCGCGACGAGTTCGTGCAGGTGGTGCTGGGCGGTCTCGACGCCTCGCCGGCCGACGAAGTGCTGATCGAGGAATCGGTGCTGGGCTGGAAAGAGATGGAAATGGAGGTGATCACCGACAGCGCCGACAACGCCATGGCCATCTGCTCGATCGAGAATGTCGACCCCATGGGCACGCACACCGGTGATTCCATCACCATCGCCCCGGCGCTGACCATGACCGACAAGGAATATCAGCTGATGCGCGCCGCCTCGCTGGCCATCCTCAGGAAGATCGGCGTGAAGTCGGGCGGCTCCAACGTGCAGTTCGCCATCGACCCCGCGAACGGCCGCATGGTGGTGATCGAAATGAACCCGCGCGTCAGCCGCTCGTCGGCGCTGGCGTCGAAGGCCACCGGCTTCCCCATCGCCAAGGTGTCGGCGCTGCTGGCGGTCGGCTATACGCTGGACGAGATCGCGAACGACATGACCGGCGGCGCCACCTCGGTCGCCTTCGAGCCGGCGATCGACTATGTCGTCACCAAGGTGCCGCGCTTCGCCTTCGAGAAGTTCAAAGGCTCGGATTCGACGCTGGGGACGGCGATGAAGTCGGTCGGCGAAGTGATGGCGATCGGCCACAGCTTCGGCGAATCGTTGCAGAAAGCGCTTCGCGGCCTTGAAACCGGCCTTGCCGGGCTGGACGAGCCGGAAGGCTATGGCAACGCCTCCAGAGGGGAATTGCTGGCGGCCCTTGCCCACCGCTCGCCGGACCGGCTGCTGGTGGCGGCGCAGGCGCTTCGCGCCGGCATTCCACCCTCTGAAGTGGCGCGGGTTTCTTCCTACGATCTGTGGTTCGTCGACCGGCTGGCCGAAATCGTCGCCGCCGAGGAAGAGGTGCGCGCGAACGGCCTGCCGCAGACGGCGGCCGCCTTCCGGGCGCTGAAAGCGCTGGGCTTTTCGGACGCGCGCCTCGCCAGGGTCGCCGGGCTTGCCGAGGAAGACGTGCGGGCGCAACGCCAGCAGCTCGATGTCCGCCCGGTGATGCGGCGCATCGACACCTGCGCCGGCGAATTCGAGAGCGCCGTCTCCTATATGTATTCCACCTATGGCGGCATCGAGTGCGAGGCGGCGCCGTCGGCGCGTGACAAGGTTGTCATCCTTGGCGGCGGGCCGAACCGGATCGGTCAGGGGATCGAGTTCGACTATTGCTGCTGCCACGCCGCTTTCGCCCTGGCGGATGCCGGCTATGAAACCGTTATGGTCAACTGCAACCCGGAAACCGTCAGCACCGACTACGACACCTCCGACCGGCTCTATTTCGAGCCGCTGACCATCGAGGACGTGCTGGAACTGCTCCATGTCGAGCAACAGGCGGGGACGCTGAAGGGCGTCATCGTCCAGCTTGGCGGCCAGACGCCGCTGAAGCTCGCCCGTGGGCTGGAGGCGGCCGGAATCCCCATTCTCGGCACCTCCCCCGACGCCATCGACCTTGCCGAGGACCGCGAGCGCTTCGCCGCCCTCGTCGAGCGGCTGGGGCTGAAGCAGCCGGCCGGCGGCATCGCCAGAAGCCACCGGGAAGCGATCGAGGTGGCGGAACGCATCGGCTATCCGGTGCTGAT
>CAYYGQ010000296.1:0-1905 GCA_964471485.1 uncultured Sandaracinobacter sp.
GACAGTGGTGAGGGGTTCGACTGGGCCACCGCCGAAGCGCTGGCGTTCGGTACCCTCGTCGGCGAAGGCCACAGCGTGCGGCTCTCCGGCCAGGACAGTGGCCGCGGCACGTTCAGCCAGCGCCACGCCGTCTGGGTCGACCAGAAGACCGGCGCCAAATACACCCCCCTTGACCAGATCGGACATTTTGCTGTGTTCGACAGCCCGCTGTCGGAATATGGCGTGCTGGGGTTTGAATATGGCTTCGCCATGACCGATCCCAAGGCGCTGGTGCTGTGGGAAGCGCAGTTCGGCGATTTCGCCAACGGCGCCCAGATTATCATCGACCAGTTCGTCGCCGCCGGCGAAGCCAAGTGGCTGCGGGCGAACGGCCTCGTCATGCTGCTGCCCCATGGCTATGAAGGGCAGGGACCGGAACATTCCTCGGCCAGGCTCGAACGTTTCCTGCAGCTTTGCGCCGAAGATAATATCCAGGTGGCGAACTGCTCCACGCCGGCCAATTATTTCCACATCCTCAGGCGACAGATGCTGCGGCCGTTCCGCAAGCCGCTGGTGATCATGACCCCGAAGTCGCTGCTGCGGCACAAGCTGGCGGTGTCGACGCTGGCCGACATGGGCGAGGGGACGCGCTTCCACCGCTGCCTGGAAGACAGCGTCGCCGTCGACCCGAAGAAAGTAAGGCGGCTCATCCTGTGCTCGGGCAAGGTTTATTACGATCTCGTCGAAGAGCGCGAGAAGCAGGGCTACGACGATATCTACATCCTGCGTGTCGAGCAGCTCTATCCGTTCCCGACCGACGCCCTGCAATATTACACCAAGGGTTTCAAGAACATCGAAACCATCGTCTGGTGTCAGGAAGAGCCGAAGAACGCTGGAAGCTGGTTCTTCGTCGAATCGCTGATCGAGGAAGCGCTCGGGCAGCGCCCGGTCTATGCCGGGCGCGCGGCGGCGGCGGCGACGGCGACCGGCCTGCCGCGCCGCCATGCCGCCGAACAGACGAAGCTCATTCATGAAGCCCTGGGAGAAGACCGGCTGACGGTGCGTGCCGCCGTCCGTTCGAGCCTCAGGGCGCGCGGCAAAAAGAAGACGGCCTGAGAGGGAAGATGATGGACGTTGTAATTCCGGCGCTCGGCGAAAGCATTACCGAGGCGACCATCGGCGAATGGCTGAAGAAGCCGGGGGACGCGGTGCGGGAGGACGAGCCGATCGTCAGCCTGGAAACCGACAAGGTGGCGATCGAGGTGAACGCGCCCGTTGCCGGCGTGCTTCGCGAGCAGAAATTCAAGGAAGGCGACACGGTGACGGTGGGCGCCATCATCGCCACGGTCGAGGAAGGGGCGGCCGCCAGCCCGGCCGCTAGCCCAGCTCCGGCCGCTGCGCCCAAGGCGGCCCCGGCGGCGGACGCTCCGAAGGTGGCGCCGGCGGCCGGCACCGCCCCGCTCGCCTCCACGGCGGCGCCGGTTACGGCCGCGCCGGCCGCGCCCGCCGCGGAACAGGCCGGCTATGAAGCCATTGCCCCCGCCGTCCGCGTGCTGCTCGACAGCTATCATCTCGATCCCGCCAGCATCACCGGCAGCGGCAAGGACGGGCGCCTGACCAAGGCGGACGTGCTGGCGGCCATCGACGCCGGCACCGCCAGGGTGCGGGGCGCCGCCGCCGCCCCGGCCACCACCACTGCCGCGCCGGCGCGCCGCGAAGAGCGGGTGCGGATGACGCGCCTTCGCCAGACCATCGCCCGGCGGCTGAAGGAAGCGCAGAACACGGCGGCGATGCTCACCACCTTCAACGATGTCGACATGTCGGCGGTGATGGCGGCGCGCGCGCAATATAAGGATCTGTTCGAGAAGAAGCATGGCGTCCGCCTCGGCTTCATGTCCTTCTTCGTGAAGGCCTGCGCGCTGGCGG
>CAYYGQ010000297.1:0-1900 GCA_964471485.1 uncultured Sandaracinobacter sp.
TGATGTCGAGGCAGCCGGCCAGCACCATCGGCTGGTTGGCGACGATGCCGACGGTATGCCCCTCGATCCTTGCAAAGCCGATCAGGATGTTGGCGGCGTGCCCCGGTTGCAGCTCGAAGAAGTCGCCGTCGTCGGCGATGTTGCGGATCAGCTCCAGCATGTCGTAGGGCTTGTTGGCGGACGGCGGCACCAGCGTGTCGAGCGAGGGGATGGCACGGTCGAACGGGTCGTCCGAATGGCGGTGCGGCGGCTCGACCCGGTTGGAAAGCGGCAGAAAGTCGAAGAAGTCGCGGGCGCGCAGCAACGCGTCGACATCGTCTTCCATGGCAAGGTCGGCGACGCCCGATTTGGTGCTATGGGTGATGGCGCCGCCCAGTTCCTCCTGCGTCACCACTTCGTTGGTCACCGTCTTCACCACGTCGGGTCCGGTGACGAACATATAGCTCGAATCCTTCACCATGAAGATGAAGTCGGTCATGGCCGGCGAATAGACGGCGCCGCCGGCGCATGGCCCCATGATGAGCGACAGTTGCGGCACCACGCCCGACGCCAATACGTTCCGCTGGAACACTTCGGCATAGCCGGCAAGGCTCGCCACGCCTTCCTGGATGCGGGCGCCGCCGCTGTCGTTCAGGCCGATGACGGGGGCGCCCACCTTCATCGCCATCTCCATCACCTTGCAGATCTTCTGGGCGTGGCGTTCCGAAAGCGAGCCGCCGAACACGGTGAAGTCCTGGGAAAAGACGAACACCAGCCGGCCGTTGATGGTGCCCGAGCCGGTGACGACTCCGTCGCCGGGGATGCGGCTGTCGGCCATGCCGAAGTCGATGCAGTTGTGCTCGACGAACATGTCCAGTTCCTCGAACGAGCCTTCGTCGAGCAGGATGTCGAGACGCTCGCGCGCCGTCAGCCGGCCTTTCCGGTGCTGGGAATCGATCCTGGCCTGGCCGCCGCCAAGCCTGGCCGCCGCCCGCCGCCGTTCCAGTTCCTCCAACGTCTTCACCATGATCCGGTCCTTGGCCTCAAAACATGCACTGGCGACTAGCGGTTGTGCGGTCCGCTGTCACCCTCTGCCTCTGCCTCTGGAGAGGTGAGGGCGAGAAAATCCGCCGCCGCCAGAAATTCCCCGCGGCGAAGGGCGCGCACCCGCAGCGCTTCGTCGTCGGCGCCCCACTGCTGTTGCTGAAAGCTTTCGTCGAGATGGCTGGCGGCGAAGGCTTCCTCGGCGCCGATGGCGCCATCGAGATGCGCCAGCGCCAGCGCCGCCGAGCCGCCGATGGTGACGATGGGGTGCAGCGCCGCCAGTTCGAAATCGCTTCGCGCCGAAAATATGGCGCGCACGCCGTCGAGGCTGGCGGCCGGCTGCTCGACGTGGAGGAGGCCGTTTGCCCGCCGGAACGTCAGCTGGTGGCGCTGCTCGACGCCGGCGAGGATCGGTTCCCAGAGATCGGCCTGCCGGGCGACGAGGGCGGCCGGCGCTGCGGCCCGATAGCAGAGCAGGTCGAAGGCGGCGTAGCGGACCAGCGGTTCAAGAAAAGCATCGCGGTTTGCGGCGACGATGTCGATGGCGGCGTTGGCAAGCGCCGTCATCGGCATGGACGAAGGCTGGAACGCGGCGGGGGCCTGCCGCCATTCGCTGGCGATCGCGTCTGCCAGCGGCAGGGTCGGCAGCCGCAGGCGCTTTCGCGCCGGGCTGTTCAGCGGGCGTTCGTCGAGCAGGATTTCCCATGCGCCATCGACCGGGCGAACGGTCGCCTGTTGCCAGAAGCGCTTCATGGCCGCCAGCGGCGGGCAAGAAATCTGGGCGCGGCCAGCACGAGCGCGGCGCCAAGCAGCATCAGCGCAAGGCCGGGGCCGCTGTTGCCGCCGGCACGGCCGAGCAGCCACAGCCCGGAAAGCG
>CAYYGQ010000298.1:0-1898 GCA_964471485.1 uncultured Sandaracinobacter sp.
GACAGGAAATATGTCACGTCCATCAACAAGAGCGGCTATCGCTACACGCCGGGCACGCCGCGCACCGTGCTGTTCAGCGCCGACGTCCGCTTCTGAACGCAGCCGCGCGCGGGATCGGCGGCGTCGGGCTTTCCGTCCGGCGCCGCCATTGTTGCGGGGATCTGTAGCAGGGAACGACTTTCGCAAGGAACGAACGCCATGATGTTTCACATCCCCGAAGTGCTGAGCCGGGAAGAGGCGGCGGAATTCCGCCGCCGGCTGGAAAGCGCGGACTGGGCGGACGGCCGCGAGACCGTCGGCCATCTGGGCGCGCAGGTGAAGCGCAACGAGCAACTGCCCGACACCGCAACGCTGAAGGACGAACTCGGCAAGGCGGTGCTGGCGGCGCTGAAGCGCAGCCCGCTGTTTTTCGCCGCGACGCTGCCGCACAAGATCCTGCCGCCGCGCTTCAACCGCTACACCGGCGGCGGCGAATATGGCTTCCACATCGACGGCAGCGTCATGAACGTCGCCGACGGCGAATATCTCCGCTCCGACATTTCCTGCACCCTGTTCCTGAACGACCCCGAGGAATATGACGGCGGCCGCCTCATCGTCAGCGACACCTACGGCGAGCACAGCGTGGCGCTGCCGGCGGGCGACGCCGTCGTCTATCCGTCATCCAGCCTGCACCGGGTCGAGCCGGTCACGCGCGGCGCGCGGCTTGCTTCCTTCTTCTGGATCCAGAGCCTGGTGCGCGACGACAGCGAACGGCGCCTGCTGTTCGAACTCGACACCTCCATCCAGCAGCTGACGGCGGACGGCGCCAACGCCGAAGCCATCCTGCAACTGACCGGCATCTACCACAATCTGCTGCGCCGCTGGGCGGAAACCTGACTCTGGCCCCAGAATTGGCCCCAGAACGGGGAAGAGCCAAAGGGCCGGCGGGGGAAGGCGAAAGCAACGGCCGCCCCGCGCCCAGCAGCCACGCTTGGGAGCGCACGCCTAGGAGCGGCGCCGACTCAGCACGAAGGGAATCTCGACGAGGCCGCGCACGGCGACGGCGACACCGTCCCGCAGCATCGGCGACCAGCGCCAGCGCCGCACGGCGTCGAGCGCCGCCTTGTCGAGCCGGGGCGAGCCGCTCGACCTGTACACCTGGATCTCGTCGACGGTGCCGGCCGGCGACAGCTGCACTTCGAGAACGACGGTGCCCTGTTCTTTCCGCTGCCTCGCTTCGTACGGATAGCGCGGCGGCACCGCTTCCACCATAATGGCCGACAGCGACTGCAACGCCGGGCCGGCCGGCGCCGGCGGGCCGGGGGGCGCGGCCTGGCGGACGACGACGGCCGGCGCCGGCGCCGGTTCGGCCAGCCGCGCCGTGATGGTCGGCACCCGTTCGCTGGCGATTTCGATCATCGGCGGCGGCACCACCACTTCCGGCACTTCGAAGCGCACATCGGGCGCCGGCGCCGGCGGCGGTGCCAGCCGCACCGGCGGCGGCACGTCCACCACCAGCATCGCTTCCGGGGCCTTGCGCTGCAACACCATCTTCTGCGTCAGCAGCACTGTCAGCGCCAGGGCGTGAAGTGCCACCACCAGCAGCAGCACCAGCGGCCGGGGTTTCGACGCCCCGTAGCCGCTGGCGAATCCGGCTGTCGCCAGAGAATGCGAAGCGGCGGCAGGGGCAGCAGGGGCAGCAGGCGGCGGCGCGGCCGCCGTCGACGCCGGCCGCCAGCGGCCGGCACGCTCCGCTTCCTGACCCGCCGTTCGCGGGGCAATGCCAGCACTCACGCTTGATGCCATGTCCGTGTTCCGACGGCCCTGTTGCAAATGGGACTGCAAATCAGTCGCAATACGCCGTTCATGCCGCAGTTGCAGCGGTTTCGCAACCCCGCCTTTGCCCGGCTGCGACAAAT
>CAYYGQ010000299.1:0-1878 GCA_964471485.1 uncultured Sandaracinobacter sp.
ACTCGGAGATCGCGGCGCTTGCCGCCGACCCGGCGAAGGCGTCCGAACGCGCCCGCATCGAGGCGAAGCGGGAAAAGCTGCTGGCCGCCATCTACGGCCGCCTCACCCCCTGGCAGAAGACCCAGGTGGCCCGCCATCCCGACCGGCCGAAATTCCTGTCGATCGTCGAGCAGTTGTTCGACGACTGGGTGCCGCTCTCCGGCGACCGCGCCTTCGGCGACGACGTGGCCATTCTCGGCGGCCCGGCGCGCTTCCGCGGCCGGGCGGTGATGCTGGTCGGCCACGAGAAGGGCAACGACACCGCCAGCCGCATCAAGCGCAATTTCGGCATGGCGAAGCCCGAAGGCTATCGGAAGGCGGCGCGCCTCATCCGCATGGCCAGCCGCTTCGGCCTGCCCATCGTCACCCTGGTCGATACCTCGGGCGCCTATCCCGGAATCGACGCCGAGGAACGCGGCCAGGCGGAAGCGATCGCGCGCTCGACCGAAGCCTGCCTGGAGGCCGAAGTGCCGCTGGTTTCGGTCATCATCGGCGAAGGCGGATCGGGGGGCGCCGTCGCCATTGCCGCCGGCAACCGCGTCCTGATGCTGGAGCACGCCATCTATGGCGTCATCTCGCCCGAAGGCTGCGCCTCCATCCTCTGGCGCGACGCCGGGAAAGCCGCCGACGCCGCCGCCGCCATGCGCGTTTCGGCGCAGGATCTGCTGGCGCTCGATGTCGTCGATGCCATCATCCCCGAGCCGGTCGGCGGCGCCCACCGCGCGCCGACACAGGCGATCGAGCGCATCGGCGACGCCATCGACCGGGCGCTCGCCGAGCTGGAAGCATTGCCGGGCGAGACGCTGAAGGCGGAACGGCGCCAGCGCTTCCTTGCCGTCGCGAGGGCGGCATGAGCGCCCTGGCCCGCCACCTCCGCCACCTGCTGCCCGCCGCCCTGCCTGCTCTTGCCGGGGCGGCGCTGCTGACGGCGCCGCTGGCGGCGCAGGCGCCCGCGCCCGCCGCCGGGGCCGCCGGGGCCAGCACCGCCCTGCCCGGCCTTTCGGCGCGCGACCGGCAAACGGGGGCCGAAGCCTATCAGCAGATCGTGCCGGAATTCGGCGGCAGCGTCGACGGCGCCCTCGCCTCCTATGTCCGCCAGGTGGCCTTGAAAGTGGCGATGGCCTCCACCCCCGGCTCCCGCCCCGAGGACTGGACGGTGACCGTGCTCAATTCGCCGGTGCCGAACGCCATGGCGACGCCCGGCGGCTATATCTACATCACCCGTGGCCTGCTCGCCATGATCAACAACGAGGCGGAACTGGCCTCCGTTCTCGGCCACGAAGTCGGCCACGTCGCCGCCCGGCATTCCGACAAGAGGAACAGCCGGGCCACCATCGGCGCCCTCGGCTCGATCGCCGCTTCGATCCTGCTGGGCAACGACGCCGCCAGCCTCGTCAACACCGGCGCCAACGCCTGGGTGGCGGGCTTCTCGCGCAGCCAGGAAAACCAGGCCGACACCCTGGGCATGCAATATGCCGCCAGCGCCGGCTATGATCCGCGCGCCGCCGCCTCGATGCTGGCGGCGCTCGATCGCGTCGGCACCGTCGAAGGCCGGCGCAATTACGAAGAGCGCGGCCTCAACTCGATCTTCTCCACCCACCCGGTGACGGCCGACCGCGTGCGCCGCGTCGGCCAGCAGGCGGCGCAGATGCGCGTCGGCGGCGTCACCAACGCCGGTCCCTATCTCTCGGCGATCGACGGCATGGTTTATGGCGACAGCGCCGATCAGGGCCTGGTCAGCGGCACCAGCTTCCGCCATGGCGCGCTTCGCCTCGCCTTCGATGCGCCGGCGGGCTTCACCCTGCAAAACAGCCCGGACGCGGTGACGGGGCAGGGGCG
>CAYYGQ010000300.1:0-1875 GCA_964471485.1 uncultured Sandaracinobacter sp.
GGCGCGGAAGGAAAAACCGGCGAGCGTGCCGAGGATGACGCCGCCGACCACCACCGAACCGTCGGGATCGACTTCGACGGCGAAATCGGTATCGCGACGGCGCAGGCCGCGCAGCAGCACCGAGGTGCGGCGGTCGATGAAGCGCTGCGTCAGCCGCTCGTGGAGGGCGTCCGACAGGCGGTTTTCGATGCTCCGCGCCCGCTCCATCCAGTGGGGGGCGTCGGCCAGCCAGTCGGCGCGGTGGGCCACATAGGTCCAGGTGCGCGCCGCCGCGATGCGGTCAGAGAGGGTGGCGATGTCGCCGGCAACATTGTCGAGCACGGCCAGTTCGGCGCGAATCCATTCGTGCGGCAGATGGCCTTTCCCCGAAGACAGGTGGCCATACATGCGGCCGACGAGGCGGGCGTGGCGCTCGGCCCCGGACTTCTGGTAGTCGGGCAGGCCGCACACCGCCCAGAGCCGCCGCAACGCCGGCCGCCCCACGGCGCGCGCCGCCACCTCCGGGTCTTCGGCCAGGATCTTCAGCACCTTCAGATCGACGGCATCGTCGCCGCACCAGAGGTCGGGCGAGGACGGCAGGGTTTCGAGGCTGCCGATGAGGCGCGGCAGCGAATCGAAATCGAGCCGGGCGTTCCGCCACATCAGCCGCGCCAATGGTTCGAAGCCGTGATTCTCGATGGCGGCGATTTCCTGGTCGCTGAAGCTGGCGGCGCCCGCCTCCTGGCCGATGTGCACGCCGCCGAAACTGCCGTCGCGCTGGTGGCGGCCGGCGCGGCCGGCGATCTGCGCCATTTCCGCCGGCCGCAGGCGGCGGTGGCGGCGGCCGTCGAACTTCGACAGCGAAGCGAAGCCGACATGGGCGATGTCCATGTTCAACCCCATGCCGATGGCGTCGGTCGCCACCAGATAATCCACCTCGCCCGACTGGTAGAGCGCCACCTGGGCGTTTCGGGTGCGCGGCGACAGCCCGCCCATGACCACGGCCGCCCCGCCCTTCTGCCGGCGCAGCATTTCGGCGATCGAATAGACTTCCTCGGCGGTGAAGGCGACGACGGCCGAGCGCGGCGGCAGCCGCGACAGCTTCCGCGCTTCCGTCCAGGAAAGATTGGAAAAGCGCGGCCGGCCGATGACATGGGCATCGGGCAGCAGCCGGCGCAGCAGCGGCCGCAGCGTGTCGGCGCCGAGGATCATGGTTTCGGCCGTGCCGCGCAGATGCAGGATGGCGTTGGTGAAGACATGGCCGCGCTCGGGGTCGGCGGCCATCTGCGCCTCGTCGATGGCCAGGAAGGGGAATAATCGGTCTGTCACCATGCTTTCGGTGGTGCAGAGGAAATAGCGGGCGCCATCGGGGACGATGCGTTCCTCGCCGGTGACCAGCGCCACCTGCGGCGCCCCTTTCAGCGCCACCACCCGATCATAGACCTCGCGCGCCAGCAGGCGCAGCGGAAAGCCGATCATGCCGCCCGAATGCGCGCACATGCGCTCGATGGCGAGATGGGTTTTCCCGGTGTTGGTGGGGCCGAGAACGGCGCTGAGCTGGGCGCCGCCGGGCGTCACCGCGCCATCCCCCGGAACCGCCGGGCCAGCGGGCGCGGGTTCATCCGCCCTTGCCTACACGCATCTTTTGGACGCTGCATGGCGCATATGGTGGCATCGGACGCCTCAAACCGCAAGAGGTGGCGGTTCCGTTCCGGTGTAACTTTGCGGGTGCACTTCGGGTTCGCGCCCGCTCAGGGCTTTTTCGACAGCAGCGCTTCCAGCCATTTGATGGAATAGTCGCCGGCCTCGAACTCCGGCTCGTCCATCAGCCGCAAGTGCAGCGGAATGGTGGTGCGCACGCCGTCGATCACCATTTCTTCGAGCGCGCGCCGCATC
>CAYYGQ010000301.1:0-1861 GCA_964471485.1 uncultured Sandaracinobacter sp.
ATGTCGGGCAGCGGCTGCCAGGTGGCGCCGGCCTTCCAGGTGGTCACATAGCCCGAGGTCGAATAATCGGTGCCGCGCACCGCGCCGTTCAGGTCGAGACCGTCGACGACGGGAACCGCCAGTTCCAGATAGGCTTCGCTGACATGATAGGCGCCGAAGCTGGGCAGGAAATTGCCGACGAACCAGCCGGCCTGGAACTCGTCGGGCACGAAGCCGGTCACTTTTTCGCGGCGGTGCTCGCCGCCGAGCGCGACCGACAGCGGGCCGGCCGGCAACTGGAAGGCGTCGAAGGAAAGGTTGGCGGCGAACACGTCCTGCTGGAATTTCTGCTTCCGGTAGGGGTTGCCGAGCACATAGGCGAGCGCCGCCTCGCTGACGACTCCGATGCCCATGCGGTTCAACGGCACGCAGCCGTTCCCCGGATCGGTGAGCGAGGAACGGCAGACGATGGTGCCGACGGCAACGCCGAGGGCATTGTCCGCGGGCGCGAACACGGCATCCTGCGCCAGCGCCAGCCGGGCATTGTTGGTGATGTCGCGCGCCATTTCCCGGGTGCGGCTGATGCCCTTCTGGTAATAGGCGTCCCAGCGCGCCGTCGAGCCGAACAGGCCGAATTCGCCGTTTATGCCAACGACATAGCGCTGCAATTCCCGTTCGGTATCGTTCTTGCGGATGGGAAGATCATGGTTCGACGTGCCCAGCGTGAACTGGGAAGCGCCAAGCGCGGCCAGATCGTCGCGGATCGACTGCGGCAGGAAGGCGTTGTCGGAGCGGATGGTGACGTTCGCCTGGTTCAGCTGGATGCCGAGCCAGCCCATGTTCTTCGACTTGGCGTAGGACGCCTGGACGAACAGGTTGAGACCATCGGCCACTTCATAGCTGATGCGGCCAAAGGCGCTTTTGCGGTTTTCCGCCGGGTCGAGCGACTGGTTGCCGTTCACCTGGGTCAGCGCCCAGTCGCCGCCGATCATCCACGGATCGCGAACGATGCCATAGTTGAACTGGCTGACTTCGCCGCCGGCACCGAACATGGTGCCGCGAAGCGCCGTGTTGGTGATGACGCCGCCGGGCGTCGCCAGACTTAGGCCGGCGCCGGAGACCACCAGCCGCTCCGGGGCGCCGTTCCCGACCGCATAGTCGGGGTTGTTGATCATATACCAGCCGCGGTTGTTCCAGTCGCGCGGCACGCCGTGCAGCCCTTCCTTCACCGCCAGTTCGCCGTTCAGCAGCACATGGCCGCGGCCGCCGGCGAACGGCGTGCCGGCCGTCAGCGTGAAGCGGTAGTTCGGGGCGTCGCCATAGGTGGTGACGCCCCGTTCCGCCGAGCCTTTGAGGCCGGTATAGTCCTTGTCGAGGATGAAGTTGACCACCCCGGACACCGCATCCGAACCATAGGCGGCCGAGGCGCCGCCGGTGACGATCTCGACGCTTTTCACCAGCCCCTGCGGGAAGGTGTTGACATCGACCAGGCCGCTCAGGGTCGAGCCGACCGAGCGCTGGCCGTCGAGCAGCACCAGCGTGCGGGCGCTGCCGAGCGCCCGCAGGTTGATCGAGTTGATGCCGGCGGTGCCGGCGCTGATCGACAGGTTGGAGTTGGCCGGCGTGGTGCCGCCGACGATCGAGGGAATTTCGTTCACATAGTCGGCGATATTGGCCGGCGCCGTGGTCTCGATGTCGGCGGTGTCGAGCACGGTCAGCGGTGTCGGCGCCTGATAGCCGCTGGACTGGATGCGGCTGCCGGTGACGGTGATGACGTCCTCGGCACTCAGGCCCGCGCTCTGCGCGCCCTGCGCCAAGGCGGCGCCGCCATGAAGCGAGGCGATGGCGAGCGCGGCCATCGATACGATCGGCGTCGGTCTTT
>CAYYGQ010000302.1:0-1841 GCA_964471485.1 uncultured Sandaracinobacter sp.
TGCATGTGGCGATAGCTGGCGGGGATGCCGCGATCGCTCATGACGATGGTGATCTGGTGCAGCGCCTCCGGCAGCAGCGTCCAGTAATCCCAATTGTTGGTGGCCGAGCGAAGGTTGGTGCCGGGGTCGCGCTTCACCGCCTTGTTGAGGTCGGGGAACTGGCGCGGGTCGCGGATGAAGAACACCGGCGTGTTGTTGCCGACCATGTCCCAATTGCCCTCTTCGGTGTAGAATTTGAGGGCAAAGCCGCGAATGTCGCGCTCGGCGTCGGCGGCGCCGCGCTCGCCGGCGACCGTGGTGAAGCGGGCGAACATCTCGGTTTTCTTGCCGACCTGTTCGAACAGTTTCGCCCGCGTGTAGCGCGTGATGTCGTGCGTGACGGTGAAGGTGCCGAAGGCGCCCGAGCCTTTGGCGTGCATCCGCCGCTCGGGGATCACTTCGCGAACGAAATTGCCCAGTTTCTCGTTCAGCCACACATCCTGGGCCAGCAGCGGGCCGCGCGCGCCCGCCGTCAGGCTGTCACGGTTGGTCGGCACCGGGGCGCCGAAATCGGTGGTGAGGCGCGTGGCCGGGCATTTTCCCTGTTGGTTTGCCTGTTGGTCGGTCATCAGATTCCTCCTTTATGTCTGGTCTGGTCAGCGGGGCGGCCGCAACCGGCCGGCGAGTTTGGGGGCGGCAAGGCGCGGGCCGCGATAGGCGCGCACCTCGCCGAAGCGGCGGCCGGCTTCCCAGTCGGCGCGGGCGTCGGCGATTTCGTCGTTGCTGCGGGCAACGAAATTCCACCACATCAGGATCGATTCCCCGAAGGGCGCGCCGCCGATCAGCACGGCGCGCGCCGGCGCCGCGCCGCGCAGTTCAAGGCCGTGGCGCCCGCCCCCAAGATAATGGAGGGCGCCCGGCCGCAGCGTCGCGCCGTCGAGCGTCACTTCGCCTTCGATCACCAGCAGCGCATGTTCGAACGATGGGTCGAGCGGCAGGGCCATCGTGGCGTTGCCGCCGAGGCGGAGATCCGCGCCCACCATCGGCGAAAAGGCGCGTCCGGGCGAGCGGACGCCGCCAAGCCTGCCCATGAACAGGTGGACAAGGCCGCCACCCGGCTCCAGCCGGGGCAGCTCGGGATAGTGGTCGAACGAGGGCTGGCGGTTGCGCTCGGCGTCGGGGAGGGCCAGCCACAATTGCAGGCCGTGCAGCGCGCCGCTGTTCCGCGCCGGCGTTTCCTCGGAATGGGCGAGGCCGCGCCCGGCCGTCATCAGGTTCAGTTCGCCGGGGCGGGCCGTGGCCTCGAAGCCGAGGCTGTCGTTGTGCAGCACTTCGCCGTCGAACAGCCAGGAGACGGTTTGCAGGCCGATGTGCGGGTGCGGCGCCACGTCCATGGCCTTGCGGTCGGCGAAGGACAGCGGCCCATAATGATCGAAAAAGCACCACGGGCCGACCATGCGGTGCTGGCGCAGCGGCAAGGCCCGCAGCACGTGAAGGCCGGCGCCGAGGTCGGCGCTTCTGGCTTCGTAGCTGAGGATTTCCGGGCGGTCGTGTTCTTGCGCCGCGCAGCGCTCCGCTTCGCCCTGCGGTAGAAGATTGCTCATGGAACGCCCCTCTCTTTTTTCCGCTTTTTTCCGCTTCGGTCGACAGTTTCGGGGGTCGCGGCTGCTTTGGCAAGCCTTTTGGGCCCACCTTCGCAAGGCGGGCTTTTCGGCTGTCCGCCTTCGCAAGGCGGCCCATTATAGCCACCCGCCTTGCGAAGGCGGGGTGGGCGAGGGATAAGGACGGCATCGGCGACGGCCCCGTTCGTTTTCCGCCGCATGTGACCAGCGGCCGCCCGGTCCATGCCTTCTCTCGAAGGA
>CAYYGQ010000303.1:0-1828 GCA_964471485.1 uncultured Sandaracinobacter sp.
GCCCCTGGCGCTTCATCATCTTCGCCGCCGGCGGATAGCGCTTGTGGCGGTCGAGATGCGCCAGCACCCGGCCCTGCCAGGCGGCGGCCGCATCGCCGCCGCCCGCGGCGCTGGTGTTGGCATCCCCGGCCGTGGCGCCCACGGCCGCGCCCGGCCCGGCGGCGGGCGCGGCGGAATCGGATGTGCCGGACTCGGCCGACGGCGCGGCGCTGCCTGCCAGCGGCGCCGCCGCCACCTCCGGCACCGCGACCGGAACGAGGGGGGCCACCACCGGCGTCGGCAGCGCCGGCTGCACCACCGGGCGCGGCCGCTCGACGGCGAGCGGCTTTGGCGCGGCGGCAGGCGGCATCGTCGGCTTTTCAGGGGCCGTCTTTTCCGCCGCCAGCGCCAGCTTGGCCGCCGGCGCGCCCCGGCTGGCATCGCGCGACACGGTGCGAAGCACGGCCGCCGCAACATCGCCCACCAGCGCCCGGCCGCCGGCGATCCGCCGCGTGAAATAATTGTAGAGCAGAACGGCCGGAATGGCCGCCACCAGGCCAAGCGCCGTCGCCAGCAGCGCCTCGGCGATTCCGGGCGCCACCACCGCCAGATTGGTGGTTTGGGCGGCAGCGATGCCGATGAAGCTGTTCATGATTCCCCAGACGGTGCCGAACAGGCCGACGAAGGGCGCCACGGCGCCGATGCTGGCCAGGATGCCGGTGCCGCGCTGCAACCGCCGCGCCGCCGCCATCTCGATGCCGTCGAGCCGGGAGGCGATGCGTTCCTTCAGCCCCTCCACATCGTCGAGCGCGTCGCTCGACTGGCGGATTTCCGCGCGCGCCGCCCGCAACAGGGCAAGCGCGGTGGCGGCCCCGATGGTGGTCTTGTTGACGGCCTGGGCCTCGCGAAAGGCTTCGTCCAGGCTGAGGGCGCCGTCGATGGCGGCAAAGGCCTGCCGTTGCGCCGCCGTGTCGGCCCGCAATTCCAGCGCCTTGGCAACCGCGACCGTCCAGGTGGCGACCGAGGCGAGGGCAAGGCCGATCATCACCGCCTTCACCACCCAGTCGGCGGCGAGGAACATGCCCCAGGCGGAAAGATGCTGCGGCAGCGCCGGCGCCGGCGCCGGCACCTGCGCGGCGGCGGGGGCGGCCAGCGCGGCGGCCAGCAGGACGACCGGAACCACCGGCAGGCAAAGCCAGCCCGGCCCGGCGGACGGCCGGCCGCGCGAGAACAGCGTCCGCGATGAAAGCGTCCGCGATGAAAGCGTGCGTGATGAAGGCCTGCGCGATGAAGGCCTGCGCGATGAAGACATGCGAACCTCGATGCGAGTTCAGGATTTGATATTGCATCGCAATAACTATGAAGACCGGCTTTTGCACGCAATGATTTGGAATAGCGCTTATTCATCCGCACATGGTGGCCCCGAGCGCGGCCCAGGGCACGGCGCCTCCGGCGGCGCCGCTGGCGGACGGGCCGGCCGCCGTCAGCCGGGCGCGCGGCGGCGCGGCACGACGAGCGGCACGCCGTTGTCGTCGGCCATGAAGGCGTCGATGCCGTAGACGGCGGCCAGCCGGCCGGGGGTCAGCACCTCGGCCGGCGTGCCGTCCGCCACCAGCTTCCCTTCGTGCAGCAGCAGCAGGCGGTCGCAGTGGCGGGCGGCCAGCGCCAGATCGTGGAGGACGGCGGCCACCATGGCGCCCCGGCCGGCCTCGCCGCGCAGCAGTTCCATCACGTCGACCTGGTGGCCGGGGTCGAGCGAGACCAGCGGCTCGTCGACGATGAGGCCGTCGGCGCCGACGGCAAGGGTCCGCGCCAGCATCACCCGCGCCCGCTCGCCCCCGGAAAGGGC
>CAYYGQ010000304.1:0-1826 GCA_964471485.1 uncultured Sandaracinobacter sp.
CGCTGGTTCCGCCGCCACATGGAGGCCGTCAGCTTCAACCAGGTCAGCCGCTGGGCGCGCACCGGGCAGTTGCGCCTGGATGGCGGCCGCGTCGGCCCCGGCGACCGCGTCGCCGCCGGGCAGGTGCTGCGGGTGCCGCCGCTGGAACCAACCGCCCCCGCCCGCCCCGGACGCGTGCGGCGCGACCTTACCGCAGACGAAATCGACTTCGCGCAAAGCCTGGTCATCCACCGCTCGAAAGACGCCCTCGTCCTCAACAAGCCGGCGGGCCTGGCGACGCAGGGCGGCAGCAAGACCGACAGCCACGTCGACGGCCTGCTGGACGCCTTGCAGTTCGACGCCGAAAGCCGGCCGAAGCTGGTGCACCGCCTCGACAAGGATACCTCGGGTGTGCTGCTGCTGGCGCGAAACGCCCGCGCCGCCGCTTTCTTCGGCAAATGCTTTGCAACGCGCGCCACGCGGAAAATCTACTGGGCGGTGACGGCCGGCGTCCCCGTGCTCGACGACGGCCTCATTGACCTGCCGCTGGCCAAGCAGCCCGGCACCGGCGGCGAGAAGATGCACGTCGACGAGGAATCAGGGCAGATGGCGAAATCGCGCTTCCGTGTCCTCGACCGCGCCGGCGACCGCGCCGCCTTCGTCGAGATGCAGCCGCTGACCGGGCGCACCCACCAGTTGCGCGTCCACGCCGCCGCCACCGGCACCCCCATCCTCGGCGACGGCAAATATGGCGGCAAACTGGCTTTCCTCACCGGCGGCGTGTCGCGGAAGATGCACCTGCACGCCCGCCGCCTCGTCGTCGCGCTTCCGGGCGGCGGCAAGCTCGATGTCGTCGCCGAGCTGCCGACGCACATGGTCGAGACGCTGGCGACGCTTGGCTTCGACCCGGCCGACGGCGACCGCCCGGCGCCCGAACCGGCAAGCGCGCCCCTCAGGCCGAAAAGCCGCCGCACCTCGTCCGCCACCAGCGGCAACCGCCGGGGGGAACGGCGGGGCAGGCAGCGGCCATGAAGCTGGTCGTCTTCGACTGCGACGGCACCCTGGTCGACAGCCAGCAGAATATCCTTCGCGCCATGGCGGCGGGGTTCCGGGCGCTCGGCCTGGCGCCGCCGCCAGCGGAAGCGGTGCGCCGCATCGTCGGTCTCAGCCTGGTGCAGGCGGCCGCCGCCCTGCTGCCAGAAGCGGACGACGACACCCACCAGCGCCTCGTCCGCGAATATCGCAGCGCCTCCCTCCGCCTGCGCGCCACCGAGGCCCTGGCCCCCGAACCGCTGTTCGACGGCATCCGCGACCTGCTCGAACAACTGGAGCGGGACGGGCTGCTGCTGGCGGTCGCCACCGGGAAAAGCGACCGCGGCCTTGCCCTTTGCCTCGAGCATCACGGCATCCGCCGCCACTTCCTCAGCCTGCAAACCGCCGACCGCCACCCCTCGAAACCGCATCCCTCGATGCTGCTCGAATGCCTCGCCGACGCCGGGGTGGAGGCGGCGGACGCCTGCATCGTCGGCGACACCATGTTCGACATGGCCATGGGAAAGGCCGCCCATGTGCGCGGCATCGGCGTTTCCTGGGGCTACCACCCGGCGGACGAGCTGCTGGCGGCCGGCGCCAGCGGCGTGGCCGCCAGCAGCGCGCAGTTGCGCGAGCTTATCCATGGCGCGTGACCGCTTCACCCATGGCGCGTGACCGCTTCGTCCATGGCGCGTGACCGCTTCGAACGTCGCCTCTGGGGGCTGACGCTGCTGCACGGCCTGGGCCTGCGGCTGGCGCTTTCCGGGCTGGGGCTACTCGGCGGTCCCCGATGCCGACGCCTTCGCGGGGCGCTA
>CAYYGQ010000305.1:0-1794 GCA_964471485.1 uncultured Sandaracinobacter sp.
CGACGCCCTTGGTCAGGATGTCGGAGGGCAGCATCTGGGTCTGGCCGATCTCGCCGGCCCATGCGCCCTGCACGTCGGCCGGCAGCGTGCCGTCGTCGATCAGCCTCAGAAGCGGCACGACCTGCGGCCGGAAGAGATGCGGCCGGCGGCAGTCATGCGCGAGCGTCACGAGGGCGTTCAGCGTGTTGAAATCGCCCTGGACGGCGCCGAAATCGGTCTCCAGCGCCCAGAAGGCGGCGATGACCGGCCCCGGCACGCCGAACTCGCTCTCGGCGCGGGAGAAGACGTCGGCATGCTTCCTCAGATTGGCCGCGCCGTGGGTCAGCCGGTGCTGGTTTATCATCCGGCCCGAGAACTCGATGAAGGTCTGGGTGAAGACGCCTTGCGCCCGGTCGCGCGACAGCACGCGCTGGTCGATGGCCGCGTTGCGGAACGCCGACAGCCCGCGCTCGCCGACGCCCGCCGCCCGCGCCTCGTCCTCGATCCCGGCCTTCCAGGCCGCGAAGTCGCCGCCGCATTCCTGGGCCAGGGCGGGAAGGCCGCCCGCGAGAAGCGCGGCGAAGGCGAGGATCGGGATTCTCATCATTGTTCTCCCTGGGAGGATAGGTCGGGCCATTGTGGCGCAAGCCATTGCAAAAACCGAGATAAATTCACCGTTACCGCAGGTGCCGGCGCAGCCACGCCTGCCATTGCGCCTTCGTGCCGTTGAAGACGTTGATGTCGGCGTCGCCGGAGATGCCCGGCACCTCGCCGGTGCCGGTATATTGCCAGAACAGGAACGGGTGCTTGCCGTAGAGATCGTCGGGATGGGCGGCCACCGAGCGCAGCCACCAGTCGTTGCCCTTGAACTCGGCCAGCCCGT
Source organism: uncultured Sandaracinobacter sp. (assembly GCA_964471485.1). GTDB lineage: Bacteria > Pseudomonadota > Alphaproteobacteria > Sphingomonadales > Sphingomonadaceae > Sandaracinobacteroides. The sequence goes on from CAYYGQ010000305.1 coordinate 863, forward strand.
TGCGGTCGAAGAAGTCGATGGTGGTGTAGACGATCGGCCGCTTGCCGTAATGGCGCTCCAGCATGTCGAGGAAGACGCGCATCTCGGCCCGCACCGTCTCGGCCGGCGGGCGCAGCCGGCAGGTGGGCGAGGTGTGGTTCCATTCCATGTCCAGCACATGCGGCAGGGTGCCGGCTTCCCTGGGCACGTTGCGGATGAACCATTCCGCCTGCTCCTTTGCCGGCCGGCAGAAATAGTAGAAATGATAGGCCGAACGGGGGATGCCGGCCGCCTTCGCGCCGCGCCAGTGCTGGTGGAACCGCTCGTCCAGCCTGTCGCCGCCCTCGGTGGCCTTGATGAAGACGAAGGAGATGCCGGCGGCCTTGGCCGCCTGCCAGTCGACGCTCGTCTGGTATCGCGACACGTCGGTGCCGTGGACGGCGTAGCTCCAGGGCGGGCGCCTGCCCCACGGGTGCGGCTTGCGGTCGCCGAAGCGGGGATGGGTGACGGTGTCGGATTGCGGCGAGGTCAGCACCTGCGGCTGCCGCGGTCCGGCCGGGGCGACATCGGCGAAGTCGTAGCCGATGCGGGTGCAGGCGGCCAGCAGCAGGCCGAATGCCAGGACCAGCAGTGGACGCATCGCTTCTCCTTTGCCGTCGCCGCGCGGCGGGATCGCCGAATCATCGCCGAATCACCGGCGGCAGGATGAAGAATACCGATACCGATTGATTTTTCGTCTGCGCCGCCCAACAGTCCGCCCGAATGGCAACGCAATGGCGGCGATTTGAGGGCGGTCGCCGGATGGGGGGAAACGTGCGCATTGTCGGCAAGGTCTTGAAATGGCTTCTGGCGCTGGTCGTCGTGCTGGCGGCGGGCGTGGCGGGGTGGCTCGCCTTCGCGCCGCCGGCGCTGATTCGCGTCGCCACCGCCTATTCGGCCAAGATCGTCTGCTC
>CAYYGQ010000306.1:0-1786 GCA_964471485.1 uncultured Sandaracinobacter sp.
ACCACCCGCAGCCACAGCTCCAGATTGCGGTGCACTCCGGCGCGGGCGGCAAGGTCGAAATAATGGGCGGCGCCGATGCGGCGGAACGGCGCGTCGACGACGCAGCCATAGGGATCGGCGCCGGCGGCGTCGGCGCAGCCGAACTGTTGCGCCATGGCCAGTTCTTCTTCGAACTGGCGCGGGTCGAAGCGCACCGGCGCCAGATAGCGCCAGCCGAGCGACAGGTCGAAGGCGCCCACCGACAGCGTCGTTCGCTGGCGGAAGCTGAACTTCGGCCGGATCGACGCGCAACTGCTGCCGTAGAAGCCGGCGCATTCCCGTTCGCCGCCGCCGGCGACCGATTCGAAGCCGGCGTGCCTGGTCCAGTTGCCGGAAAGATCGAGGGCAAGGGCCGCCGTCGCCGTCAGGCGCACATGCTGGCGGACGGCGAAGTCGAGACCGTCCGTCCGCAGCCGGCCGAGATTGGCGAACGGCAGCCAGAGACCGGCGGCGGAGCCGTCGAGGCCGCCGGTGGCCGGGTTGCGGCGGATCGCGGTGCAGGCCGGGTCGGTGGCGCTTGCGGCGGTCAGCTCGGCGAAACAGGCGGCGATGGCATCCGCCGCCGTCAGCGTGCCGATGGTCGATTTCACCCGCATCGCATAATAGTCGAGGCTGGCGGCGAAGCCCGGCAGCATCGGCGGCGCCAGCACCAGCCCGGCGGACCAGCTGTCGCCGACTTCGGGCCTGAGCATGGCGCTGCCGGCCGTCGTCGCGTTGACGATGGCGGACGCCGGCTGCTGGATGGCGCCGACCTGCCCGCCGCCTCCCTGCGCCACGCAGACCTGGTAGAGATCGGCGCTGCCGAGCGGCGCCGTTCCGGCGCAGGGATCGAAGGCCAGGTTCGCCATGCTGGTGGTGCGCGGGAAAAACAGTTCGCCGATATTGGGCGCGCGCACCGCATGGCCGCGGCTGCCGCGCAGTTCAACGCCGTCGACGATGCTCCACCGGCCTTCCAGCTTCCAGGTCAGGGCGCCATGTTCGGGATTGCCGGCGCTGTCGATCCGGGTGCTGGAATAGCGCAGGGTGCCGCCAAGCGTCAGCCGTTCCACCCCCGGCGCATGCTCCGCCAGCGGCAGCAGCAGTTCGCCAACCGCCTCGCGCACCGCATAGCCGCCAGCCACGGCCGGCGCGCCGCCGGCCATGCCGCCAAGGTCGCCCGACCGCGACAGTTCATCCGGCTGTTCTGAGGCGCGATAACGGCGCAGCTCGCCGCCAACGGCAAACGACAGCGGCGAGGAGGCGAAAGGCAGCGTCAGGCCGGAGTCGCCCGACAAAAGCGCCTTGCCCTGCAACAGCGAGGTAAAGCCGCGCGCCGTCGCCTCGGCCAGCAGAAAACGGTTCATCTCTGCGTCGATCGAGCCTTCGGGCCCGAAGAAATCCACCGGCAGGCAGCCGTTCGCGGGGTCGAAGCAGCCGTCGGCGCCGGCCAGCAGCGCCTGCTGCACGCGGGACAGCCGCCAATAGCCCTGCTGCGCCGTGCGCTTGCGGCTTTCGCCGTAGGAAAGGCTGACATCCCAGTCGACCCTCGGCGAAAGGGCGCCGCCGAGCCCCGCCTGCACGTCGAAATAATCGGTGGTGAAGCGGGTGATGCGGGGACCGGCCTCGACGGCGCGACGGCCAAGGGCGGCAACGACGTGGCGGAAAGCGGCATCGGCCGGCCCGCTCGCGGCGGCGGCGGCGGCGCATTCGTCGGCCGTGAACAGCGGCTGGTAGCCGGGGCCGGGGTTCACATCGTAGCGGCAGAGCG
>CAYYGQ010000307.1:0-1774 GCA_964471485.1 uncultured Sandaracinobacter sp.
GCACAACACGATCTATGTGCCGGGCCACTTCCACGGCACCGTCGTCGCCGGCACCACGCTGGCCTTCATGGCCATGACCTATCTGGTGGTGCCGCTGATCTTCCAGCGCGACATCAAATGGCCGAAGCTCGCCCGCTGGCAGCCCTATATCTTCGGCCTGGGCGCCGCCGGCATCTCGATGTTCATGATGGGGGCCGGCACCCTGGGCGTTGCGCGGCGCCACTGGGATCTGGCGCTGACCGACGCCGCCCACCATTTCGAATTCCCGCCGGCCGCCTATCTGATGATGGGGCTGAACGGCGTCTCGGCGGTGCTGGCGGCGATCGGCGGCCTGTTGTTCATCGTCATCGTCGTCGCCTCTATCCTTGGCGGCAAAAGGCTCGACCAGCCGGGGGCGAAACTCACCTTCCCGCTGCACGACAAGGGCCGGCAGGCGGTGTCGGAATATGGCAGCGAGGCGACGCTGAAACTGCCGGGGACGATCATCCTCGTCGGCATTTTCTTCACCTGCTTCGTGCTTTATTATTTCGTCAACTGGAAATATCTCTCGGAACTGTGGCTGTTCCGCTGAGCCAGCGCACGGGAGGCAAGCGATGAAAACCGCCCTCTCCATGACGGCCTCGATCCTGAAGCTCAGGATCGGGGCCTTCATCGCCCTCGCCGCCGTCGTCGGCATCCTGACGGGCGGCGGCCGGCTGGGGTGGACGGAGGCGGCGGTCTTTACGCTTGCCGTTCTTGGCGCCTCGGCGGCGTCGGGCGCCTTCAACCAGTATTTCGAACGCAAGACCGACCATCTGATGACCAGAACGGCGAACCGCCCCTTCGTCACCGGCCAGTTGCGCGAAGGGTTTATCTGGCCCCTCACCTTCACGGCGCTTCTTGCCGTCTCGCTGGTCATGGGCTGGGCGGTCGGCGGCACGCTCGCCGCCGGCCTCGTGCTGCTGGGCGCCCTGACCTACGGCTTTCTCTATACCCTGCTGCTGAAGCGGCGGACGGTGTGGAACGTGGTGATCGGCGGCGCCGCCGGCAGCTTCGCCCTGCTGGCCGGCGCCGCCGCCAGCGCCGACAGCTTCGGCCCGGCCATCGGCCCGGTGCCGCTTTATCTCGCCGCCGTGCTTTTCCTCTGGACTCCGCCGCATTTCTGGGCGCTCGCCCATGCCAAGGCGGCGGACTATCGCAATGCCGGCATCCCGATGCTGCCGGTGGTCACGGACCATGATGTCTGGGGACCGATTGTTTTCGGCCATGTGCTGCTGCTGGCGATCCTGTCCGTGGGGCCGCTGCTGCATGGCCTGGGCGCCATCTATGGCGTCTGCGCCATGGCGGCCGGCGGCTGGTTTCTTGCCACCAGCTACCAGTTGATGCGGGAACCGTCGGTGGCGGCGGCGTGGCGCACCTTCGCCGCATCGCTCGGCTATTTCGCGCTGCTGTCGCTTGGCGTCATCCTTGAAAAGGCGGCGGCGTGGCTGTCCTGAGGAAATTCGCCGCCATCGCCCTTTCCCTGCTGTTCGCCCTCACCCCGGCGAACGCGGCGCGCGAGAAACTCGATGCCGAAATCGCCTACGACATCAGCCAGAAGGCGATCGGCCGGCAGGCCGGCGACCATGTGCTGACCGACCACAACGGCAAGCCCTTGCGCCTGGCCGATCTGCGCGGGGCGCCGCTGGTGGTGTCGCTGATCTTCACCAGTTGCGGCACCGTCTGCCCGATCACCACCGACCATCTGCGCGAACAGGTGCAAAGCGCGCGGCGCGCCATCGGCGCCGGGCGCTTC
>CAYYGQ010000308.1:0-1753 GCA_964471485.1 uncultured Sandaracinobacter sp.
AATGGTCGATCGGGTGCTGGCGCTGCCCGAAGGCACCCGGCTGATGCTGCTGGCGCCGGTGGTGCGCGGCCGCAAGGGCGAATATCGCCGCGAAATCGCCGAATGGAAAAAAGCCGGCTTCCAGCGCCTGCGCATCGACGGCACGGTCACCGACATCGAGGAAGCGCCCGCCCTCGACCGCAAGCTGAAGCACGACATCGAAATCGTCGTCGACCGCCTCGTCGTGCGCCCCGACATCGCCGAACGTCTGGCCGAAAGCTTTGAAACCGCGCTCGGGCTGGCCGAGGGAATTGCCATCGCCGACCTTGTCGATGGTGGCGAACCAATCATCTTTTCGGAGAAATTCGCCTGCCCGGTCTCCGGCTTCACCATCCCCGAAATCGAACCCCGGCTGTTTTCCTTCAACGCCCCGCAAGGCGCCTGCCCGACCTGCAATGGCCTTGGCGAAAAACTGTTCTTCGCGCCCGAACTGATCGTCCCCAACGGCCGGCTGTCGTTGAAGGGCGGCGCCATCGTGCCCTGGGCCAAATCCTCGCCGCCCTCGCCCTACTACATGCAGGTGCTGGCATCGCTGGTCACGGAATATGGCGGCACGCTCGACACCCCCTGGAACGACCTGCCGGAAGCCAGCCGCGACGCCATCCTGAACGGCACCGGCGGCAAATCTATCCCGCTTGTCTTCGAGGACGGCCGCCGGCGCTATGAAGTGAACAAGCCGTTCAAGGGCGTCATCGCCAATCTCGACAAGCGCTTCCACAACACCGAATCCGCCTGGATGCGCGAGGAACTCGGCCATTATCAGGCCAGCGCCCCGTGCGAGACCTGCGCCGGCGCCCGTCTGCGCCCGGAGGCACTTGCAGTCAAAATCGCCCACCGCAACATCAGCGAAGCCACCGCGCAATCGGTCACCGATGCGCAACAATGGTTCGCTGGCCTCGACGCCGAACTGTCGCCCAAACAACAGGAAATCGGCAGCCGGATCCTGAAGGAAATCAACGACCGGCTGAAATTCCTCGTCAATGTCGGCCTCGGCTATCTCAGCCTCGACCGCACCTCCGGCACCTTGTCCGGCGGTGAAAGCCAGCGCATCCGCCTCGCCTCACAGATCGGCAGCGGCCTCTCCGGCGTGCTCTATGTGCTCGATGAACCCTCCATCGGCCTGCACCAGCGCGACAATGACCGGCTGCTGGAAACGCTGAAACGCCTGCGCGACCTCGGCAATACCGTCATCGTCGTCGAACATGACGAGGACGCCATCCGCCAGGCCGACCATATCGTCGACATGGGCCCCGGCGCCGGCGAACGCGGCGGCCGCATCATTGCCGAAGGCGGCCTCGCCGACATTCTGCACGCCCCCGACAGCCTGACCGGCGCCTATCTCTCCGGCAAGCGCAGCGTCCCGGTCCCGGCCACGCGCCGCAAGGGCAGTGGCGAGCAGCTTGCCATCATCGGCGCCACGGTCAACAATCTGCAGGATGTGACCGCGCAAATTCCGCTCGGCACCTTCACCTGTGTCACCGGCGTTTCCGGCTCCGGCAAGTCCAGTCTGGTCATCGACACGCTCTATCCGGCGGCGGCGGCATTGCTGAACGGCGCCCGGCTGCACGCCGGCAGCCACCAGCAGATCACCGGCTTCGAACATCTCGACAAAGTGATCGACATCAACCAGTCGCCCATCGGGCGCACGCCGCGCTCCAACCCGGCCACCTACACCGGCGTATTCTCTGATATCCGTAACCTGTTCGCGGGCATG
>CAYYGQ010000309.1:0-1745 GCA_964471485.1 uncultured Sandaracinobacter sp.
GACGCTTCGAACTTGTCGCGCTCGCGCGTCATCTTCAGCACTTCCTTCTTGGTGAAGCCGCGCGTGTCGCCGGAAAGCTGTTCTTCCAGCTGCTTGTAGCGGCGGATCGACGCCGAAATCGTCTTCCAGTTGGTGAGCATGCCGCCAAGCCAGCGGTGGTTCACATAATGCTGGCCCGAGCGGCGCGCCGCTTCGGCGACCGGCTCCTGCGCCTGGCGCTTGGTGCCGACGAACAGCAGCTTGCCGCCGGCGGCCGAGGTGGCGCGGGCGAAATCAAGCGCGCGCGAGAACAGCGGCACCGTCTGCGACAGGTCGAGGATGTGGACGCCGTTGCGCTCGCCGAAAATATAGGGCTTCATGCGCGGGTTCCAGCGATGCGTCTGGTGGCCGAAGTGCGCGCCCGCTTCCAGCAGCGCCTGCATCGACATTTCGCCCGTTTCCGGACCCGTTTCAGAACCCGTTTCTGGGGTAGTGGCCATCGAATTTCTCCTAACCGGTTGAACCTTGCGCGAAGGACGGCCGGGCGGACGAGCGCCTGGCACCGGAAGGTTCCCTTCGCGTGCGGGATGGGCGGGCGCCTAAAGCGGCCGTGCCCCGAAGTCAAGGCGCCGCCGCTTTGTTCAGGCCTTCACGCGCATCCGGCCGAGATAGTCGCGCTTGCCGACCGGCATCCCGAGGTGGCGCAGCACATCATAGGCGGTTGTGGCGTGGAAGAAGAAATTGGGAAACGCGAACGACAGCAGAAAATTCTCGGCCGTGAAGAGAATGGGCGTGTCCCCCCTGCGGATCGCCACTTCCCCGCCAAGGAAGGATTCAAGCTCGTCGGCGCTGGTGGCGTCCAGCGCCGCCGCGGCATCGGCCAGCAGCCGGTAGGCGTCGGCAAAGCCGGCGACGTCCGCGCCGGCGAGGAGCTTGTATTCGCCGGCGCGAAGCGCTTCGATCGCGCCGGCGCTATGCCGCGCCACCGAGCGCAACTGGAAGGCGAAGGGCAGCATGTCGTCGAAGAGGCGGGCGCCGAACAGCTCTGCCGGCGTCTTGCCGGTTTCCGCCGCCCATACCTCGGCCTTGCCGAGGATCGTCGAAACCGATTGCAGCATCTGCCGCGTCGTCGGCACGAAGGCGTCGTAAAGCGTGATCGGCATGTCGGTCCTCCCTTTCGTCAACGCACCAGATGCAGCTGGCCGGCCGCCGCGGCGATTTCGGCGGCCTCGATTCCGGCCATCGCCGCCACATCGCTTTCCACCTCGGCGGAGAGCAGAAAATCGCCGCCAAGGAACAGCAGCGCCTCGCCGCCGCCGGCCAGCGGCACCTTCGCCTCGACCATCGAGCGGCCGCCGCGCGGCAGCGCCGCCAGCAGCGCCTCGACCAGCGGCGGCCCGCCGCCCGCGGCCAGCGTCAGCAGCAGCCTGGTCCGCACCCGCTGGGCGGCCAGCGCCAGCGGCCGGGCGCCCTGCACGGCCAGGCGGGGGGCATCGTCGCCTTCGCGCCATTGCAGTTCAACGTCGAGCAACAGCGTGTCGCCGCTGGCAAGCGCCGATTCGAGCGCGCCTTGCGCTTCGGCGTTGAAGCAGCTCGCCCCCCATTTCCCCGACTGGTCGGTAAGGTCGGCCAGAAGATAGCGCCGGTCCGGTCCCTTGCCCTGCGGGGTGCGCCAGCGCACCCCCTCGACCAGGCCGGCCATCTTCACCGTGGTGCGCGTGCCGGCTGGCGCCCGGCGCCCCAGCGCCTCGGCCGCCGTTGCCACG
>CAYYGQ010000310.1:0-1730 GCA_964471485.1 uncultured Sandaracinobacter sp.
CGGCTGCGACCGGCCCGGCACCTGCCCGGCCCCCCAGGCCCCCAACCGGCCGGAACGCTGGTGGTTCTGCGAAGCGCACGCCGCCGAATATAATCGCGGCTGGAATTATTTCGAGCAACTGAGCGACGAGGAAGCCGCCGCCGAGGAAGCGCGCGACCGCTCGGCCCGCGGCAACTTCCGCGAGGCGCGGCACTGGGGCTGGAACGAGGGCGACGGCAGCCGCAGCCGCGCCGAACTCGATGCGCTTCGCCTGCTCGACCTGCCGCCCGACGCCGGCGACGAGGAAGTGAAGGCCAGCTATCGCCGCATGGCGAAAGACAACCACCCCGATCTGAACCCCGGCAACCACGAGGCGGCCGAGCGTTTTCGCGCCGTGCAGGCGGCCTATGAAGTGCTGCGAAGCGCCGCCGCGCGCCGCGCCGAAGTGGCGGCGGCGCACCGGAAATCCGGCTGAATCAGATGTGGATCACCCGGCCATAGGCGTCGAGCACGCTTTCGTGCATCATTTCCGATAATGTCGGGTGCGGGAAGATGGTGGCCATCAGCTCCGCCTCGGTCGCCTCGCACTGGCGGGCGACGGCATAGCCCTGGATCAGTTCGGTGACTTCGGCGCCGACCATGTGCGCGCCCAGCAGCGCGCCGGTTCTGGCGTCGAACACCGTCTTGATGAAGCCTTCCGTTTCGCCCAGCGCGATGGCCTTGCCGTTCCCCACATAGGGGAATTTCCCCACTTTCACTTCATGGCCGGCAGCCTTGGCCCTGGCTTCCGTCAGGCCGACCGACGCCACCTGCGGGCGGCTGTAGGTGCAGCCGGGAATGTTCGACTTGTCCATCGGATGGGCGCCGGGCACGCCGGCGATCTTCTCCACCGCAACCACGCCTTCGTGGCTGGCCTTGTGGGCAAGCCAGGGCGCCCCCGTCACGTCGCCGATGGCCCAGAGGCCGGGCACATTGGTCTCGCCCCATTCGTTGGTGACGATGTGGCCGCGATCCGTCGCCACGCCAAGCGCCTCCAGCCCCAGATTCTCGGTGTTGGCGGCAATGCCGATGGCGATGATGACATGGCTGAAGCGTTCGGCCTTGCCGTCGATGGTGGCCGTCACGCCATCCTTCCCCACATCCAGTTTTTCCACCGAGGATTTGGTGCGGATGGCCATGCCCTGCTTTTTCAGCGACTTTTCAACGAAGGCCGACACCTCCTCGTCTTCGACGGGCAGGATGCGGTCGAGCATTTCCACGATCGTCACCTTGGCGCCGAGATCGCTGTAGAAGCTGGCGAATTCGACGCCGATGGCGCCCGAGCCGATCACCAGCAATTCGGTCGGCATGGCCGGCGGCACCAGGGCGTGGCGATAGGTCCAGACGCGCTCGCCGTCGGCCTTCAGGTGCGGCAGTTCGCGGGCGCGGGCGCCGGTTGCAACGATGACATGCTTTGCCGCCAGGGTGCGGCTGCCCACCTTCACCGTGGTGGCGCCGGCCAGCACCGCCTCGCCCTCCACCACCGTCACCTTGTTCTTCTTCATCAAGCCCTTGACGCCGGCGTTCAGCTGCGCCGCCACCTTGCGGCTGCGCTCCGTCACCTTGCCAAGGTCGAAGCCGACGCTGCCGGCGGACAAGCCATAGGAAGCGGCGTTGTCCATGTAATGCTTGATCTCGGACGAGCGCAGCAGCGCCTTGGTCGGGATGCAGCCCCAATTGAGGCAGATGCCGCCCAGCCGTTCGCGCTCGAC
>CAYYGQ010000311.1:0-1712 GCA_964471485.1 uncultured Sandaracinobacter sp.
GTCCGCGCTGCGGCCGCGCACGCCGTAGCCGCCGGGCGCGTTCACCGCCTGCGGCGTCAGCCCGACATGGCCAACCACCGGAATGCCGCGCTTCACCAGAAATTCGACGTTGGGCGCCAGCACTTCGCCGCCCTCCATCTTGACGGCGGCGGCCCCGGTCTCGCGCAGCACCCTGGTCGCTGTTGCGAACGCCTGTTCGGGCGACGCCTCGTAGCTGCCGAAGGGCAGATCGACCACCACCACCGCATGATAGCTGCCGCGAACGACGGCGGCGCCGTGGGCGATCATCATGTCGAGCGTCACATGGATGGTGGTGTCGAGACCGTAAATCGCCTGGCCAAGGCTGTCGCCCACCAGCAGCATGTCGCAATGCGGATCAAGCAGTTGCGCCATGCGCGCCGTATAGGCGGTCAGCACGACCAGCGGCTTTTCGGTCACGCCGTTCGCCTTGCGCTTTCGAAGCGCCGGCACCGTCAGCCGGCGAACCGGTTCCGGCACCGGGTGCGCCCTCGATGTGGAGGTGTCGAGCGTAAAGGTGGTGGACATGGCGCCATCTTAGCGGCCCGCCCCGCCGCTGTCAGCAACGGAAAAACAGCGTTCAGGAGGCAGACAGGCGGCCATCCTCGTCGCAAAAGCCCGGCGGCAGCGGCGCCTCCAGCAATTCCAGCACCAGTTCCGCCGGCCGGCAAAGGCGCACGCCCCGCGACGACGCCACGAACGGCCGTTCCACCAGCAGCGGATGCCGCACCATCGCCTCCAGCAGTTCGTCGTCGCCGGCCTGCTCCAGCCCGGCCGCTTCGGGCGCCCGCGCGCGCAGCGCCTCGCGGGGCGTCAGGCCGGCGGCGGCGAACAGCAGCTGCAGTTGCGGCTTCGTCCAGCCGGCCTGCAGATATTCGACGACGACGGGGTCGCTGCCGCTGGCGCGGATCGCCGCCAGCACCTTCCGCGAAGTGCCGCATTTCGGGTTGTGGTAGATCAGCACTGCTTCCCTCCGTTCCCCAGGGCTTCCGCGTAACGCGCGGCGCTGAACCCGGCCAGCAGCACGCCATTCCCTTCAAGAACCGGCCGGCGGATGGCCGCGGCCTGCTGCCGCATGAAGCGGATGGCGCCCTCTTCGTCGAGCGACGCCCGCGTCGCCTCTGGCAGCTTGCGGAAGGTGGTGCCGCGCCGGTTCAGCACCTGTTCCCAGCCGAGTTCCCGGCACCAGCGGCGCAGCGCCGCCTCGGGCACGCCGTCGCGGCGATAATCGTGAAAACGGACGGCGATCCCGGCTTCGTCCAGCCAGGCGCGCGCCTTTTTCATGGTGTCGCAGTTGGGGATTCCATAAATGACCAGCGGCATGGACAGGCTTTACGCAAACTTCTGGCCCCCCCGCAAGCCGGAGGCTAGAAGAGAGGCATGACGGACATCGCTACCGCACTGCTGATCGTCGGCGCCGGGCAGGCCGGGGCGCAAACGGCGATCTCGCTTCGCCAGCAGGGCTTTTCCGGCCCTGTCCTCATGGTTGGCGAGGAAGCGTCCCTGCCCTACGAGCGGCCGCCGCTCTCCAAGGAATATCTGGCCGGAACCAAGGCGGCCGAACGCCTGCTGCTGCGGCCTCCGGCCTTCTGGGCCGAACGCCAGGTCGAGATCCGCCCCGGAACCAGGATCGTCGAAGTCCGCGACCGGGTGGCCGTGGCCGAGGATGGAACGCGCTTTCATTTCGAGACGCT
>CAYYGQ010000312.1:0-1696 GCA_964471485.1 uncultured Sandaracinobacter sp.
CCTGGTTGTCGGCGGTGAAGCTCTTGTTGTGCATGCGCCGGTTCAGGCGCGGAAAATCGGCGAGATAGCCGAGCATCTTCGGCTTTCTGAGCACGAAGGGGTTGAACAGCCGGATTTCGATGTTGGGGTGGCGGTCGAGCGCGGCGAGAACGGCATCGAGACCGGCCGTGCCATTGTCGTCCAGCAGCATCCGCACCCGGACGCCGCGGTCGGCCGCCTGGCGCACGGCGTCGAGCAGCAGGGTGCCGGACAGGTCGCCGTGCCAGATATAATATTGCAGGTCGAGGCTGCGCTGTGCGGTTCGCGCCAGCAGAATGCGCGCCGCGAAGGCGTCGTGGCCGTCGTTCAGCAGATGAACGCCGGACAGGCCCGGCTGGCCCGCCCGGCCCGGATCCCCTGCGGCCAGCATGGCGATGCCGCGCCCGAGCGGCGTGTCGTCCGTCGCGGCCGGATGCCGCGACGGCGGCCGGGGTTCCAGGGCGGGCAGGGGATAGGCGAGGCGGATGCCGATGCCCGCCACGAGCAGCAGCAGCAGCAGACCGCCAATGCACTGGGCCAGCAACAGCATGAAGGTGCGGCGAGACTTCGAGGCCGGTTTCAAGCGTTTCCGGTTTTACGCAGGCCGAGCGGCGGGGCGGGAAGTCCACAAGCGGCAATCCAGCCCCGCGGGCCATGGCGTTGGCGGTCGGTTTGGTTCGAGATGCTCATGATCGACTCTCCGGTGAAGAGGGCGCGCGTTTGGCGACGATGGCCGCACGGCGCCCCGATTTCAACGGGACTCGGCTGCAACGGGATTCGTTGTCTGCGTTCCGGGGCGGCCCGCCGCCGCCCCGGATGGTGCGGGCGCTCAGACCATGCGCCGCATCACGTGCTTCTTGCCGGCGAAATGGTGCGCCAGGGCCATGCCGACATGCCCCGCGACCATGAGCAGCAGCAGCCAGCCGATGGGCGAATGCAGGCTGCCGATGCTTGCCGCCCACGGAATTTCCCCGCCTTCGGCAACCAGCTCGACTCCGAAAACGGTCCAGCCGTGGCCGCCGCCCAGCAGCGTCAGAATGCCGGTGACGGGCATCGCCACCATGGCGGCGTAGAGCAGGCCGTGCCCGGCCCTGACGAACGGCGCCGTGGCGGCATCCTGGGCCGGCCGCTGGCGCTGTCGCGAAACCCAGGCGATTCGCGCCGCGACCAGCAGCAGCAAGGTGCCGATGGAGAGGTGCCAGGGCACCAGCGTCTGGCCGACCCAATGCTCGCCGTCGTCGATGCGATCGAAGAATTTGAGCATCTGCCAGCCGATCAGCAGCGCCATGCTCCAGTGGAAGAACCGGGTGACGCTGCCATAGCGGGTTGCACTGTCGTTGGGCATTTTCGCTCCTCTGGGTTGTTCAGTCGAAACGGAAGGCCGAGATGGCGGTCTCCATGACCGTCTCGGAATAGACCTTGCGGCCGGGCGCAGGCCCGCCGGCGCCGGCGGCGACCAGCAGCGGCAGCAGATGCTCCTCTCCGCCCGCCGGGTGGCAGAGGCGGGCATGGGGCGCGGCGGTCCAGTCGCTCAGCAGCGGTTCGCGCCGCTCGGCGGGGCTTTCGACCGCAGCGGTCAGCCAGGCGTCGAACGCCCGCGACGGCGCGGTGAAACGGGGGTCGCCATAGGCGCGCATGTTGTGGAAGCTCATGCCGCTGCCGACGATCAGCACGCCTT
>CAYYGQ010000313.1:0-1630 GCA_964471485.1 uncultured Sandaracinobacter sp.
CGCCGATCAGCAGCGCCCCGAAGCGGCGCAACTTGCCGTCCGCCTCCAGCGTATAGCCGTTGGCGTTGGCGACGAGGGTTGCGGCATCGGCCGCGCCGGCAACCGCCAGCAGCAGCAGACCCGCCAGCAGACGGATCAAGCAAGTCTCCGCATCAACGACGAGGTGTCGTCGCGGTTGCCGCCCATGCGCTGCACGTCGGCGTAGAACTGGTCGACGAGGGCGGCGACCGGGACCGTGGCGCCAAGGCTGCGCGCCTCGGCGAACACCAGCCCCAGATCCTTCCGCATCAGGTCGACGGCGAAGCCGAAGTCGTATTTGCCCTCGACCATGGTGTGCGCGCGGTTGTCCATCTGCCAGCTTTGCGCCGCCCCCTGGCCGATGGCCTGCACCAGCGCCCCGGTATCGAGACCGGCCTTCACGGCAAAGGCGAGCGACTCGGCCAGGCCCTGGACGATTCCGGCGATGGCGATCTGGTTGCACATCTTCGCCAGCTGGCCGTGCCCCGGCGGGCCGATATGGACGATGCGCTTGCCATAGGCCGCCATCAGCGGCTCGGCGGCGGCGAAGGCGTCGACGCTGCCGCCGCACATCACCGCCAGTTGCCCGGCCTCGGCGCCGGCCTGCCCGCCCGATACCGGCGCGTCGACGCAGCGGATGCCGCGCCCGTTTTCGGCCAGTTCGCGCGCCAGCGCCGCCGAGGCGGTGCTGTGGTCGATGAAGAGCGCGCCTTTGGAAAGGCTCTGGAAGCCGCCTTCCGGCCCGCTCGTCACCTGGCGCACGTCGTCGTCGTTGCCGACGCAGATGATCAGCGCCTCGGCGCCCTCGGCCGCTTCGGCGGCGGTTTGGCACGGCGTGCCGCCATGGGCGTCGGCGAAGCGCTCCGCCTTGTCGATGCTGCGGTTATAGAGGCGAAGCTGGTGGCCGGCGTCTCTCAGGTGGCGCGCCATCGGCCACCCCATGACGCCAAGCCCGACGAATGCGATGCTGGTCATGACTCGCCCCCTAGCGTGAAAGGCGCCTTGCTGGAAGCCGCCAACGGCGATAAGCCGCTGGCGCCGACGAAAGGAACCGCATGAACGCCGCCCGCCCCGATTCAAGCCTGGCGATCACCGCCGATGATGTCCGCGCCGCGGCCACACGGATCGCCGGGCGGGTGATCCGCACGCCGACGCTGGAATCGCGCACGCTGTCGGAGATGACCGGCGCGCGGGTGTTCCTGAAGTTCGAGAATTTGCAGTTCACCGCCGCCTACAAGGAACGCGGCGCCCTGAACCGCCTGCTGGCGCTGTCGGACGAGGAGCGAAAGCGCGGCGTCATCGCCGCTTCGGCCGGTAACCATTCGCAGGGGCTTTCCTATCATGCCAGGCGCCTCGGCATCCCCTCCACCATCGTCATGCCGCGCTATACGCCGCTGGTGAAGGTGCAGCAGACCGAGGGCCACGACGCCAATGTCGTGCTGTTCGGCGAGAAGTTCGAGGAAGCGACCGCCCACGCCCTCGAACTGGCCGAAAAGCGCGGTTTCGTCTTCGTGCATCCGTTCGACGATCCGCTGGTGATGGCCGGGCAAGGCACGGTGGCGCTGGAAATGCTGGCCGACGCGCCCGAGATCGACACATTGCTGGTGCCGAT
>CAYYGQ010000314.1:0-1614 GCA_964471485.1 uncultured Sandaracinobacter sp.
CATCGAGCTGGAAGGGCGGCGTGACCGACGCATTGAGGATCTCGATCTCGCGGCAGAGAATCTCGACTTCGCCCGAGGCCAGCTCGGTGTTGACGGTGCCTTCCGGGCGCTCGCGCACCAGGCCGGTGACCCGCACGCAGTATTCGTTGCGGATGCGCTCGGCAGTGGCGAAGGACTCCTGGTTGTCGGGGTCGACCACGACCTGGGCCAGGCCGCTGCGGTCGCGCAGGTCGATGAAGATGACGCCGCCATGGTCGCGGCGGCGGTGAACCCAGCCGAATAAGGTAACGGTCTGGCCCAGGTGGGATTTGCTGACCTCGCCCGTGTAGCAGGTACGCATCAAGGATGACTCCATATAAAGATTCTGTAGTGTAGTGTGCCGGGCCGGCACAGGGCGCCGCCGCCATGGGGGCGCATGCGTGCCTGCCGCCGGTTTACGACGCGGCCGTGGAAGCGGGCGCCGCCGGCGCGGCCGGCGCGCCCCCGGCCGATGCCGAGGCACCGCCGCCTTCAGAGGCCGCGGCGCCCGTGCCGGAGGCCGGCGCGCCGGACTTGCCGGCCGAACCGTTGTTGCGGAAGTCGGTGACGTACCAGCCCGACCCCTTCAGCTGGAACCCCGCCGCGGTGACCTGCTTGACGTAGGTGCTCTGATTGCACTCGGGGCAGACGGTAAGAACCGGATCCGACATCTTCTGAAGCACATCCTGCTCATGTTGGCAGGCGCTGCACTTGTAGGCGTAGATAGGCACGACAATTGATCCCGATAAAAAAGGACGACAACGACACGCGGCCGGGCCACCAGGGCACAGCCGCCGGATAACCCGCTGATTTTAACCTTTTTGGCCGGCGGCCCCACGGCCGGGGGCCGCCGGTCAGATCAGGAACAGGAATGCCGCCACGAGCGTGGGGGGCAGGGCCGCCGCCAGCAGCTTGAGCGGCGAAATGGCGCCGTCGGGGAACGTGCTCTTCAGGATCGCGAAACCGGCGGGGTTCGGCGCATTCGCGATCACGGTAAGGCCCCCTCCGGTGACCGCCCCGGCCACCAGCATGTAGCGCCAGGCCTCGCTGGTGCCTTCGACCAGCGAACCCAGATAGGTGAGCGCCGCATTGTCGGTGACCGCCGTCAGCGCCGTGGCGCCCCAGTAGAGCACCGTGGGCGACAGGCCGCCCAGCAGATCCTGCAGCCACCATTTCTGCAAGCCGCCCAGTACGACCAGCCCCGCCAGGAAGAAGCCCACCATCAGCCCTTCGCGGATGAGCAGCGGATTCTGATGGCGGCTGTAGGCATGCGCATAGCCGACGAACAGCAGCAGCAGGCCCATGAAGATGGGCATGTGATGGGCGGACAGCACGATGGCGACAAGGAAGGCGATGTGTATCGCCATGACGATCGCCGGCACCGGCGGCCGGTCCTTTTCCATGGATTCGACCCCGATGCTGCCGTCCAGCAGATATTTGCGGCAGACGATGGTGACGGTGGCGGCGCTGAGCAGTACGGCAATGACGGCCCGCCAGCCGAAATGCGTCGCCATGTAGGCCGTGTCCCAGCCGAAGGTGTGGGCCACCATGAGCACCGGCGGCGCGGCATAGGCGGTCAGCACGCCGCCGATGGAG
>CAYYGQ010000315.1:0-1602 GCA_964471485.1 uncultured Sandaracinobacter sp.
GGCGTTCGACCAACACCTTGAAGTTGAACATCACCCGCGCCCGCCGCTGCGGGTTGACATGCGCCCAGGCGGGCTGCGCCGCGCGCGCCGCCGCGACGGCCGCGTCCAGTTCGGCGGCGCCGCCAAGCGCCACCCTGGCCTGCACCACGCCGGCGTTGGGGTCGAACACCTCGCCGAAACGGCTTGGCGCCGGCAGAGTTTTCCCGCCCGCAATCAGGTGTCCGATGGTCCGCATGTTTCCGTCCTCCAGCAAGTTCGGCCGCGCTCGTGCGGCCTCCGTTCTTCGACAGAGGCGTTAGCGCAAATTCGCTGGATTGCAAAGTGTGATCACACGACGGACAGCGTTGGCGACGCAATCGGCGGCGCGGGTGCCGAGTTCCGCCAGCAGCAGCGGATCGACCCTGGCCGGGGTTTCCTCCGCCAGGCCGATGGCGAACAGCGAATCGCCGTCGAACGGCGTATGGATGGGGCGGATGGTGCGCGCCAGGCCGTCGTGCGCCATCATGGCAAGGCGCTTTGCCGCCGGGCGGGTCAGCGGCAGGTCGGTCGCCACGGCGCCGATGCAGGTGCTGGCGCCCGAAAGCGGCCGTTTCGGCATCGGCACCGGGCCGGCCGATGGCGGCCCGTCCAGCTCCACTTCGCCGAAACAATTGACCGCCACCAGCGCCGCCACGCGGCCGCCGCCATCCAGGGTGGCGCGGGCGATGGCGACGCCGCCCAGCCGGCTGCCGGCGGTGGCGCCATAGCCGGCGCCCACGCGGCCCTCGGCCGGGTCGCTGCCGGCGGCCTCGAACGCTTCGCCGGCAAGGCGCCGATAGGGCGGCGCGCCGCCCCCGGCCTTTGCCCAGCTCTTGTCGCCGCCGTTCGCCAGATCGAAGAGGATGGCCGCCGGCACCACCGGCACAAAGAGGCCAGAGGCCACGGCCAGGCCGCTCCCCGAACGCGCCAGCCGCAGCGCCACTTCGGACGCCGCCTCCAGCCCGAAGACGCTGCCGCCCGCCAGCACCAGCCCATGCACGCGCTCCACCAGGGTCGACGGCTCCAGCGCGTCGGTTTCGCGGGTGCCGGGGCCGCCGCCGCGCACATCGGCCGCCATCACCACCGGCCGCTCCGGCAGCAGCACGGTGACGCCGGTTCTCGCCTGCCGGCAATGGGCGTGGCCGACGTTGAGGCCCGGCAGCATCAGAGGAAGCCGACCGCGTCCCGCACCTCGCGCATGGTCTCGACCGCCACGGCCCGCGCCGCGTCGGCGCCGGCGTCGAGCGCCTGCTCGATCCGTGCCGGTTTGGCCAACAGCGCCCGATAGCGCTCGTTCAGCGGCGCCAGCTTTTCCACCAGCAGATCGGCCAAGGCCGGCTTGAAGACGCCAAAGCCCTGCCCGCCGAATTCGCCCAGCACGTCCGCGACCGTCCGCCCCGACAACACCGCCATGATCTCGACCAGGTTGCGCGCTTCCGGCCGGCCCTCCAGGCCCTTGGCGTCGGCCGGCAGCGGCGCGGGATCGGTCTTCGCCCGCTTCACCTTGTTGCGGATGTCGGCCTCGCTGTCGGTGAGGTTGATGCGGCTCTGGTCCGACGGGTCGGACTTCGACATCTTGGCGCT
>CAYYGQ010000316.1:0-1600 GCA_964471485.1 uncultured Sandaracinobacter sp.
TCGATATCTTCGGCAATGTGAGCAACCTGTTCGACCGCGATCCGCAGCTCGTCCCCGGCATGGTTCCGGGTGTGGCCATCCCGACCAACATCGCCGTCTACGACTTTGTCGGCCGCGCCTTCACGGCGGGTGCCCGCTTCCGGTTCTAGCGGACACAGAGGCATCCGGTCCGGTCCCTCAATCAAGGCCGGATGCCCAACCTGCCAGGCTTCGTGGCCCCTCCCGACCGGGCGAATCTCGCCCGGTCGGGTTTTTCTTCAGATGATTCCTTCGGCGCGCAGCGACTCGAGGTCGGCGGCGGCCAGGCCCAGCCGCTCGCCATAGATTTCGGCGTTGTCGGCGCCGGGGGATGCCGGCGCCAGACGGCGGATGGCGGATGGCGTCGCCGACAGTTTCGGCGCGCAATTCTGCATGTGGATCGTGCCGTAGCGCGGATGCTCGACCGCCGCCAGCGCCTCGCGCGCGCGGAAGTGCGGATCGGCCAGCATCTCGGGCGCGCGATAGAGGCGCCCGGCGGGAACGCTTGCCGCCACCATCCGCGCTTCCAGCTCGTCGATGGCGAGCGTCTTCGTCCAGGCGGCGATTCGCTCGTCCAGTTGCCGCTGGTTGGCGCCGCGGGCGGCATGGGTGCGGTAGCGCTCGTCTTCGGCCAGCTCCGGCTGGCCCATCGCCCGCGCCAGGCGGGCGAAGATGGCGTCGCCGTTGGCGCCGATCATATATTCGCCGTCCTTGCAGGGATAGACGTTCGAGGGGGCGATGCCCGGCAGGATCGATCCCGAGCGCTCGCGGACGATGCCGTTCACATCATATTCGACCACCAAGCTTTCCATCACCTGAAGCACCGATTCATAGAGCGCGGCGTCGACCACCTGGCCCTTTCCCGTCCGCGCGCGGGCGGTCAGGGCGGCAAGCGCCCCCATGCAGCCATAGGTGGCGGCAAGGCTGTCGCCGATCGACACCCCCATGCGCGACGGCGGCCGGCCCGGCTCGCCGACGATCGCCCGCCAGCCGCCCATGGCCTCGGCGATGCCGCCGAAGCCGGCGCGCGCGGCATAGGGCCCGCTCTGCCCGTAGCCCGACATGCGGACGACGATGAGGCGCGGGTTGAACGCGTGCAGCGCCTCCGGGCCAAGACCCCATTTCTCCATGGTGCCCGGCTTGAAATTCTCGACCATGATGTCGGCCGTTTCCAGCAGGCGGCGGGCCAGCCGCTGGCCTTTGGCGACGCGCAGATCGGCCGTCACCGAGCGCTTGTTGCGGGCGATCACTTCCCACCATAATTTGTGCTCGCCATTGCCCCACTGGCGCATCGGGTCGCCCGTGCCCGGCGGCTCGATCTTCACCACATCGGCGCCCATGTCGCCAAGCAGCTGGCCGCAGAAAGGCCCGGCGATCAACTGCCCCATTTCGATGACGCGGATGCCGTCGAGCGCGCCTGCCGCCATTCGCTCCTCCTTCGCCCGCATTCCTGCCACAGGCCGCGGGCGCGGGAAAGACGATCAGCCGGAAAGGCCGGCGGCGGACGGCTGCGGCAGCACATAGGCGCCGTCGTGGAAGGCCAGCGGCGCCAGATGGCGCTGGTGGGCGATGTCGACGATCT
>CAYYGQ010000317.1:0-1592 GCA_964471485.1 uncultured Sandaracinobacter sp.
CCGAGCCGGCGTCGAACGATTCGCCGCGCTGAGAGCGCAAGGCGTGGATGTCGCCATCTTCACCAACGCCTTCGAGGCCACCGATGTCTGGGTCGTCCATGCCGGCTATGCCGAACGCCGCAAGGCGCTGTTGCGCTCGGGGGTCCGCCTCTTCGAGCTGCGCCGTTCGGGAGAGGACGGCCTGCCGCTCGCCAGACGGAAATTCCTCAGCGCCGGATCGGGAAGCGGCGGCGGCCGCGAAGGGCCGGTCCTGCGCTCCAGCAACTCGACGCTCCATGCCAAGACCTTCGCAACCGACCGCCAGAAGCTTTTCGTCGGCTCGTTCAACTTCGATCCGCGCTCGATGCACCTCAACACCGAACTTGGGTTCGTGATCGAAAGCCCGGCGCTGGCCGCCAGCGTCGCCGATGTGTTCGCGGACCATGTGCCGCTGATGGCCTATGAAGTGATCCTGGCCGGGGACGGATCCCTCAACTGGATCGAGCGCGGGCCGGACGGCGAAAAAGTCCACGCCCGCGAGCCGGGGACGAGCCGGCTCCAGCGCCTCGGCATCCAGATGCTCTCGCGCCTGCCGATCGAGTGGATGCTGTAGGCCCCGGCCAAAACGCCCGGCAGACGGTTCCCGCCGGGGCCGCTTTGCCCTATCGGGCGCCATGCCTTGCCGCGACCGCCTTCCCGCCCGCCTGGCCCAGCTTATGGCCGGGCTTTGCCTTTACGGCGTTTCGATGGCGATGATGGTGCGCGCCGACCTCGGCCTGGCGCCGTGGGACGTGCTGCATCAGGGGCTGGCGCCCAGAATCGGCCTCAGCTTCGGAGTGACGGTCAACCTCGTCGGCTTCGTCGTGCTGCTGCTGTGGCTGCCGCTGCGCCAGCGGCCGGGCATCGGCACCCTGCTGAACGTCGTGGTGATCGGCATCGTCGCCGATATGGCGCTGGCCCTGATCCAGGCGCCCGTCGGCCATGCCGCCCGGCTGGCGCTGCTTGCGGGCGGCATCCTGCTGAATGGAATCGCCACCGGCGCCTATCTGGGCGCCGGCCTCGGGCCTGGCCCGCGCGACGGCCTGATGACCGGGCTGTGCCAGCGCACCGGCCTTTCGATAAAGCTGGTGCGGACGGCGATCGAGGTGGCGGCGCTGGTGGCCGGCTGGCTGCTGGGCGGCACGGCCGGCCTCGGCACCCTGCTTTACGCGGCGACCATCGGCTGGGTGATCCACCACGCCCTGCCGGCCCTCACCATCGGCGGCTCGCCGCCCTGAGCCGGCCGGCCGGGCTGCTTGCCGGGCTTCTTGCCAGAAGGCGGGCGCAACCATAAAGAACGGCAACGCACCGGGAAAGGCCCGCCATGAACGACACCGCAGCCGCGCCGCCGCTTGCCGCGCAGATCGTCCTCGTCACCGGCGGCGGGCGCGGCCTTGGCGCCGCCATCGTCCGCGCCCTGGTGCGGGAAGGGGCGCGGGTCGTCGTCAACTACCGCCGCAGCCGCGCGGCCGCCGAAGCGCTGGCCGCGGCAAGCGGCGGCCGCGCCGTGGCGGTGCAGGCGGATGTCTGCGACCGGGAGGCGGTGGCCCGGCTGTTCGCCGCCGCCGAAGCGC
>CAYYGQ010000318.1:0-1587 GCA_964471485.1 uncultured Sandaracinobacter sp.
GCGGCCGATGGCCGACGCGAGCGACAATCCGCAACCGACGCTGAAAGAGCAGGAGGGCCAGCAACAGCAACTGCTGCGCTCGATCGAGGCGGCGCTCGAAACGGCAGACGACGCCGAAGTCCGCGCCCTGGCCCGGCCGCTGCACCCGGCCGACATCGCCGACCTGTTCGAGCAGCTAGGCGGCGAACAGCGCCTGGCGCTGGCGAAAGCGCTCGGCGCCGACCTCAACGCCGAAGTGCTTTCCGAACTGAACGACTGGGTGCGCGACGAGGTGCTGGAGAATCTGCACCCGGCGCACGTCGCCGAGGCGGTGTCGGAAATGGACACCGACGACGCCGTCGCCCTCATCGAGGAACTGACGCCGCCGGAACAGGAAGCGGTGCTGGACGAACTGGCGGCGCACCACCGCATCGCCATCGAAACCGCCCTTTCCTACCCCGAGGATTCCGCCGGCCGGCTGATGCAGCGCGAACTGGTGGCCGTTCCCGAGCACTGGACCGTCGGCAACGTCATCGACTATCTGCGCGCCGACCACGGCGAAGTCACGGATTTCTGGGAAATTTTCGTCGTCTCGCCGGATTTCCGGCCGGTCGGCACCATGCGGCTGTCGTGGATCCTCACCACGCCGCGCTGGGTGACGGTCGCCGATGTCATGCAGCGCCAGCAGACGCTGATCCCGGTCGACATGGACCAGGAGGAAGTGGCGCTGCGCTTCCAGAAATACGCCCTGATCTCGACCGCCGTCGTCGGCCGCGACGGCCGCCTCGAAGGCGTCATCACCGCCGACGACGTGGTGCACATCGTCGCCGAGGAAGCCGGCGAGGATATCCTCCGCCTGTCGGGCGCCGGCGACGGCGACATCTTCGAGCCGGTGTCCGACACCTATCGCGCCCGCATCCGCTGGCTGGTGGCCAATCTGCTGACGGCGCTGGTTTCCGCCAGCATCATCGCCGCCTTCGGCGACACCATCGAGAAGATGGTGGTGCTGGCGGCGCTGTCGCCGATCGTCGCCTCGATCGGCGGCAACACCGGCAACCAGACCATGGCCGTCATCGTCCGCGCCATCGCCACCGGGCAGATGACCAGCGCCAACACCCGGCGCACCGTCGGCCGCGAGGCGCTGATCGCCCTTCTGAACGGCCTGACCATCGCCGTGCTGCTGGGCGGCGGCGTGCTGCTGATCTTCCACGATCCGCTGCTGGCCATGGTGATCGCCGCCGCCATCCTCTTCAACCTGCTGGTGGCGGGCTTTGCCGGCGTGTTCGTGCCGCTGGGGCTGAAGCGGCTGGGCGTCGATCCGGCCATCGCCTCGTCGGTGTTCGTCACCATGATCACCGATTCGATGGGCTTCCTGCTGTTCCTGGGCCTTGCGACGGTGTCGGGCCTTGTTGGATGAGATCGGATGAGATCGGATGAGCAGGGGCCGCGCTGGGGGCTGACGCGCGTCGCCTATGGCTGCCAGTCGCTCGCCGAAATCATCGCCCGCGAACCGAGCCTGACCGAACAAGGGGCGGACGGCGGCAAAACCGTGGTGCTGCACACGGCGCGGGCGCCGCGCCGCAACGTCGTCGGCGGCCCGCTGTTCTG
>CAYYGQ010000319.1:0-1573 GCA_964471485.1 uncultured Sandaracinobacter sp.
GTTCGCCGTTCTGCCTGGCGCCGATGACCAGCGGCAAGCTCGCCCGCGATTTCGCACGATAGATCTCGTGGAAATTCACAACCGTCTTCCGTCGAACCGGGATCTCGATTCCGACAGTCGAGCGGCCGGGGATCGGCGCGGCTTTCCCGCCGCCCGAGGATGAGATGCAGATCGGTCCCGGCCTTCAAGGTGACGCCACGCGCCGCCCCCGCCCAGAGAGAACGCACCTGGCGCAGATCCTCGGCGCCGAGGCCGGCGCGGCGCAGCGACGCCTCCAGCCCGCCCGAGCCAAGCCTGGCCGTGAGGCCGATGCGCGGCCGCTCCGGCGTTTCCGCCAGGCGCCGCACCAGCGCCGTCGGCGCTGCCCGCCGGCCGGTGGCGCTGCCCTCGGATAGCGAAGCGATGGCGGCCGCCCCCACTTCATCAGCGGCCTGAACCGAGCCGGCCGGCATCGGCCCGACCAGTGGCGGAACCCTGGCGCCAAGCACGAGAACGGCGCCGGAAAGCGCCGCCAGCGTCGCAAGGCCGCGCCACCAGCGACCGGAGCCGACGCAATCGCCAAGGTCGACCAGAATGTCCGTCGAATAGAGTTGCGCCGTCGCCCTTTGCAGGCCGGCGCCGGTGCGCGCCAGCGTCTGCCGCGCCCAGGCCTGCCCGCCGCCATTCCCGGCGCCATCCCCGCCGCCGGCGCGACGCCATTCCGGCAAAGCCGTGGCAAGGGCCAGATCAGCAAGCGTCGCCAACCGCAAACTCCTTCATGCCGCCGCCCCGAATCCGAAATCGAATCCCGAATCGAAATCCCGCCAGTCGTCCGCTTCACCGTTCGGCTTTCAGCCGGAACGGCGTCGGATCGCTGTTATCCTTGGAGAATTTCAGTGAGTCCGGCAGCCGGAACGGTCAATGCGATTTCGCACCGTTCCGGTTGCAGTCACGACAGGACGGGTTGAAGCGGCGACGAACCGAGTTCGACCGGCGCCGGCCGGCCTAGCGGAAGAGTTCGCCCGGCTTCACCCCCAGCCTCTGCAACAGTTTCGCCACCGGGCAAAATCCGGTAAAACTGGCCTGAAACAGATTGAGACCGACGAACGCGGTCAGCGCCAGCCACCACTGGCTGGCATAGACCGCCAGCAGCACGCTCAGAAGGATGACGATTCCGGCAAAACGCATTACAGCGGCATCAAGAGTCATGGCATTCTCCTATGGGCCGGGCCAGGTCGGGCCGATCGCATCAATCATAATTGACTTATATAACATTATTGCAATATACACAAGCGGAACACTAACGGAAAGGCGCGAACCATGATCTGCGGCTTTGGAATCGGTGTGCATCGGGAAATCGACGCGCGGCAGCTTGCCGACCTGCTGCGGGACGGCAAGGCGCTGGTGGTCGATGTTCGCGAGGCCGACGAGTTCGCCAAAGGCCATATCCCGGCCGCCATCAACCTGCCGCTGTCGGCTTTCGACGTGGCGCAACTGCCCGATGCCGGCGACAGGAGGCTGGTGCTGAACTGTGCCGGCGGCAAGCGCTCGGCGCTGGCGCTCGACAAATGCGCGGCGGCGAAAAGCGTCGTCG
>CAYYGQ010000320.1:0-1557 GCA_964471485.1 uncultured Sandaracinobacter sp.
ATCGAGCATAAAGGCCCGGTCGACGAGGAACTGCGGCCACTGCTCGGCAACCGCATCTTCGGCTGCGACGACTGCCTGGCCGCCTGCCCGTGGAACAAGATGGCGCAATATCCATCCGACCCGACGCTGCTGCCGCGCGCCGAACTGTCGGCGCTCTATCTCGCCGATCTGCTGCAACTGGACGATGCCAATTTCCGCCGATATTTTTCCGGTTCGCCGGTGAAGCGCAGCGGGCGCGACCGCTTCATAAGAAACTGCCTCTACGCCGCCGGCAACAGCGGCGAGCAGAGCCTGGCGCCGATCGTCCGCGCCCTCGTCGCCGACCCCGACCTCGCCGTCGCCGACGCCGCCCGCTGGGCACTCGCCCGGCTAAATGCCGGGCAGAACTAAGAAGGCCGGGCAAAGTTGAGACTCCCCGGCTTGAGGCCGGCTATGGCTCAGAGTCTGTTTGAAAAGCGCCCGCATGGGCTTTTCAGGGCTGTTCCATCCCGCTCCCCCGTCCAACCACCCGGTGCAACCGTATCCTGTGGGTGGTTGGGCGGGGGAGCGGGATGGAACAGGCTTCCTTTCAAAACCGCTCAGAGCTTTTCCGGTTCCTGGCGCAGCGGATTTTCGCCGCCGGCCTCGAAGGTGCGAATCCGCTCTTCCAGTTCGCCGATCAGTTCCGGCACACGGGAAAGCCGTTCTTTCTCGGCGGCGACAATGGCGCGGAACAAGCGCGCTTTCCACTGGCGGCCGTCGAAGCCGGCCTCGGGCACGCTGGAGCCGACGATGTCGACCAGCCGCTCGGCGGCGTGCAGCCGCCCCCAGAGATAGTCGTTCTCGCGGTAGGCGCGGCTGAAGAAGGCGGCAAAGGCGTTCAACTGCCACCCCTTCAAACAGGCGCGCGCGCCGCCCGCCACCAGGGCGTTGGCGTCGTCCGGGGAAATGCGGTCCACCTTCAGTTCCTCGAATCCCTCAAGGCTTTCGTTGCGCACCAGGGGCAGGATGGCGATGTCGTAGAAGGGATAGCCGAGCCATGTGCGGATCAGCGACCGCCGCATCGGCCGGCCGAAGGCCGGGTTCGCAGTGGCCGCCACCATGGCGCGGTCGGCCTCGGCGTCGAGCGCCGACAGCGACAGCGCCCGGCCCAGGCTGTCGATGAGGTCGCCGCCGGCGGCGATCTGCTCTTCGAGGGCGTTCGCCACCAGCAAACGGCCGACCGATTCGACGATGCCGTCGTGGCGCTCGGCGCGAAGGCGCTGCCGTTTGGCCTCGAAGGGAAGGATGCACTGGTAAAGCGCCGCCTTCAGCGTCTCGGCGCTTTCGCGCTCGGCGCCGAGGGTCGACGCCGCGCTTTCGGCGGTGACGCGGCGGATGATGAAGCGCAGCCGGCGGATGCGGAAGGCCATGTCCAGTTGCCGCAACAGCCGCACATAGCCGCTGCCTTCGGGGTTGCGGCCGGTGGCGGCGTCGTGGGCGAAGGCGCCGCGCGCCGCCGCCGCCTCGGCCAGGCCGCGGCGGATGCGGGCCTGCTGCCGCGGATCGAGCCTCATCGCCTTCGCCACCAGCCCGGCG
>CAYYGQ010000321.1:0-1555 GCA_964471485.1 uncultured Sandaracinobacter sp.
CGGCGATGCCGCCGGCGCCGTTCACCAGGAGGTTGGGGAAGCGCGCCGGCAGCACCGACGGTTCCTGTTCCTGGCCGTCGTAGTTGGGGACGAAATCGACGGTATCCTTGTCGAGATCGTCGAGCATGGTTTCGGCGGCCTTCGACAGCCGCGCTTCGGTATAGCGCATGGCCGCCGGCGGATCGGGGTCCATGCTGCCGAAATTGCCCTGGCCGTCGATCAGCGTCAGGCGCATCGACCAGTCCTGCGCCATGCGGGCGAGGGCGTCGTAGATGGCGCTGTCGCCGTGGGGGTGGTATTTCCCCATCACGTCGCCGACGATGCGCGCCGATTTCCGGTAGGGCTTGGTGCTGGTGAAGCCGTTTTCGTGGCTGCCGAAGAGGATGCGCCGGTGCACCGGCTTCAGCCCGTCGCGCACATCGGGTAGCGCACGGCTGACGATCACCGACATGGCATAGTCGAGATAGGAGGAACGCATTTCCTCCGACAGGTTGACGGCGGCGATGCTGGGGTCGGGGCTGTTGTCGGGCGCGGGCGCCTCGGGGGTGTCGGTGTCGGCCATGGGAGGTTCCTAGTCGGCTGGCGGAGGTTTGGAAAGCGCCCGGCGCGGATGTTGCGGGGAAAGCCCTCAGCGCGGCAGATAGAGCAGGGGGTCGAGCGTCTGCCGGCCCTGCCGCAGCTCGAAATGCAGTTGCGGCTCGGTGGCGCCGCCGCTGGCCCCGGCGCGGGCGACCGGCTGGCCGCGCGCCACCTTCTCTCCCCGGTCGACGAGCGCGTCTTCGAGATGGGCATAGGCGGTGACGATGCCGCCCGGATGCCTGAGCAGCAGCATCAGCCCGAAGCCGGCGATGGCGTCGCCCACATAGATCACTTCGCCGGCACTAGCGGCGCGCACGGTTTCGCCGGCGCGCGCCTTGATGTTGATGCCGTCGTTGACGCGGCCGCCGGCCTTTGGGCCATAGCGGGAAAGAATGACGCGGCCTTCGACCGGCCAGGAAAGCTGGGGGATTCCAGCGACGGCCGGCTTCGGCGGGGTGGCGCCAGTGCCGGAAGAGCCAGCGCCCGGGGAAGGCGCCGGCGGCCGGCTGGCGGCGGCCGGGCTTGATCCGGTGACGAGATCGTCGACATCGAGCCGGAAGGCGGCGGCGCGCTCTTCGGGGGTGGGCGGTCGGCCGGCCTGCCCCTGGGGCGGCGCCGTCGGGATGAACAGCGGCTGGCCGACATAGATGGTGGCGTCGCGGGCGATGCGGTTGGCGGTGGCGATGCGGTTCCACGGCACGCCATAGGCTTTGGCGATGGCAAGGCCGGTTTCGCCGCGCTTGACGATATGGCGGCGGCCGCCTGGAACGACGGCGCCGTCGGCGCGCGCCGGCACCGGCTGCCAGCGCGGCGCCGGCGCGGAAGGCGGCCGGCTGGACGAAGGCGCCCGCGGCGGCCCCAGCGGCGCGCAGGAAGCGAGCAGCGCCAGCATGGCCCAGAGCAGGCCGTGTTTGGGGGCGTGGATTCGCACCGAATCGCCTTAGGGGATTTTTCGCCGGAACGGAAATCGCTGCCC
>CAYYGQ010000322.1:0-1547 GCA_964471485.1 uncultured Sandaracinobacter sp.
CCAGCTGCGCCACCAGCCGGTCGCCGGCGGCGGCGGCCAGCGTTTCGAGGCGCGCATAGCCGGCCTGCAACTGCTGGGTCATGGCCTCGCCCTGCCGCGCCAGAGCCTCGCGCCGCGCCACATGGCTGTGTTCCAGGGTTTCGAACAACCGATCCGCCTCGCCGCGGATGGAGCGCGTCGCCGCATCGCTTGCGGCCTGCGCTTCCCTGAGGGAGGCGATGGCCGCCGCGCCCTGTTCCGAAAGCCTGGCGAGCGCTTCCTGAAGCGTTGTCGTGGCGCGCAGCGCCTGGTCGGCGGCCGGCCCGGCGCCATCCCCCATGTCCTGCAAGGCCCGCCGCAGATCCGCCGTTGCCTCGCGGGTTTTCGGCAGCAGCGAATCGAGCATCTGCCCGGCCTCCATCGCCTGCACGCCGGTCTCTCCAAGATTGCTGGCAAGGGAGGCGACCGATTGCGCCTGTCGGGCCAGCGTCTCGTTCACCGCCGCCAGACCCTCGGTTTCGGCGGCAAGGGTGGCGCGCAGCGCCTGGACGCGGGATTCCGCCGCCGCCAGCAGTTCCTCGGCCGACGGGCCGGGGTCGGGCGGCGGCGCCGGCCTTGCCCCGAGTGCTGCCGCCAGCGCGTAGAAGGCGGCGACCGGCGCGAAGGCGGTGGCGACGGCCGGCAGCCATTGCGCCGGCTCTGCGAAGCCGCCGCCTTGCCGGAAGGCCCAGCCGGCGAACGCCAGCCACAGCAGCGACAGCAGGCTCGCCACCACGAAGGAAGGTCGGATCGACGTTGGTTCGTCGGGCATTGAATTCGATTCTCCCCCTGCGGATTTTTCCGCTTCAGGTTGCGCGGCCGGCGTTTTTCTCCACCTTCCGCAAGGTGCGGGCGGCCACCAGCGCCAGCAGTGTAAGCGGCCCGATCTCCCATATCCAGTAGAGCATCGGGTCGCCAGCGAGAACGGCGATCCAGATGGCGAGCGTGCGGCCGTTCGCCGAAAGCGGCGACATGGCGCGAAGCACGCGCGCCGCCGCCGGCTGCCAGCGCGCCAGGATGGCGGCCTGCCTTGCCGGCGGCGCCGCTTGCAGCAGGGCGTCGATGGGGCGGGCGCGGTTGCCGAGCAGCGCCTCGCAGCGGTTGTAGAGGCGCTCGATCATGCCGCCGGCGACCGAGCGCTCGACGGCGACGAAGCTGCCGCGGCGGCGGCGGATATAGGTGGCGCGTTCGCCTTCGTAGAATTGCGATTGCAGGGCGTGGGCGAGGCCCGACAGCAGCGCGATCGGCACGGCGATGTCCGGCGCCCGGTCCGTCAGGGCGAGGACGAGGTTGACGGCGACGAAGGTGGAATAGTCGGCGACTCCGTCCAGCAGCCGGCCGAGCGGGCTGCATTTGCCGGTGGCGCGCGCGAGCTTGCCGTCCAGACCGTCCATGATGTGCCAGCAGATCATGAACAGGAAGCCCAGCGTCGCCAGGCGCCAGTCGCGCCAGCCGAAATAGGCGAGCGCCGCCAGCAGCCCGAAGCCAAGCCCCGCGGCCGACACCAGCTTGGGGTGCAGGCCGATGGC